>NZ_JVEL01000468.1:0-43343 GCF_001076875.1 Serratia sp. 506_PEND | reverse complement strand
TTCAAACGGTGCGTAAGTCGGATCGGTGCCAATCTTCAGCGTGGAAGGAATGGCGGCAAAGGCGCTGCTGGCGGCGCTCAAAGCCAGAACTAACGGCAAAATCAAAACCCGCTTTTTCATAAATTACCCTCAAATTGATTTTTTGATGCCACTACGGGCATTACTTTTCCCCACCAAATCAATTTGCAGTAATCGTGCCACATTAGGTGCTACGGGCGGAGGGAACGGCTCCGGCCTTCACAATACTGTTTCCTGGGACGATAACCGCAAAATTAAATCGGCCGCTCGGGGCCGCGCCACTGGCAGCCGCGATAAGGCGGCGCCATGAAACAGTGAACGTGATGAAGTGGGATCATTATGGTGCATGCGCCGCCCTAATTCAGTGCGGTGTTGCACAAATGTGCCAATTTGGGGATGAAAATGTTAATCAGCACCCTGCCAGCGGGTGAACAGATCGGCCGGCAGTTCGATATCAAACTGATCGATCACCCGATTGACGGTCTGATCGATGATGTCTTCCACGCTTTTCGGCTGGTGATAAAACGCCGGCACCGGCGGCATGATCGCCGCGCCCATCTCCGCCGCCTGCGTCATCAACCGCAGGTGTCCCAGATGCAGCGGCGTTTCCCGCACGCACAGCACCAAACGGCGGCGCTCTTTGAGCACCACGTCGGCGGCGCGGGTCAGCAGCCCGTCGCTGTAGCTGTTGACGATGCCGGACAGGGTTTTGATCGAGCATGGCAGGATCGCCATGCCCAGGGTTTTGAAGGAACCGGAAGAGATGGCGGCGGCGATATCGCGCGCATCGTGCACCACGTCGGCCAACGCCTGCACTTCACGCAGGCTGTACGGCGTTTCCAGCGCCAGCGTCTGCCGTGCAGCGTTGCTCATCACCAGATGGGTTTCCACCTCTGCGACGTCGCGCAAAACCTGTAACAGGCGCACGCCGTAGATCGCGCCGCTGGCGCCGGAAATGCCGATGATGAGTCGTTTCATGGAAAATGGCCTCTGCCGTAAAAAGTAAGATCAGGCAGACTTTGCCGCAATGGCGAGGGATAAGCAAGTTCACAGGAGCAAGGCGCACCGCCGCAGACGCGGCGATGCCCCCCGAGTAATCAACGCGGCCGGTTAGCCTTCGTTGTGCAGTTCCAGATTTTCCGCTTCGGTTTGCCCTCGCAGCGCCTTGGCGTCGTCGCTGCGCAGCGACTCCAGATATTCCAGATAGCTTTGATCGACGTCTTTGGTCACGTAGATGCCGTTGAACACCGAGCATTCGAACTGGGTGATGTCCGGGTTCTCTTCGCGCACCGCTTCGATCAGATCGTCCAGGTCCTGGAAGATCAGCCCGTCGGCGCCGATAATCTGGCGGATTTCATCCACTTCACGCCCGTGGGCGATCAGTTCGTTGGCGCTCGGCATGTCGATGCCGTAGACATTCGGGAAACGCACTTCCGGCGCGGCGGAAGCCAGGTACACACGCTTGGCGCCCGCTTCGCGCGCCATCTCGACGATCTGTTCCGACGTGGTGCCGCGCACGATGGAGTCATCCACCAGCAGCACGTTCTTGTCGCGGAACTCGGCGCGGTTGGCGTTCAGCTTGCGGCGCACCGACTGACGACGCGCCTGCTGGCCCGGCATGATAAAGGTGCGGCCGACGTAGCGGTTCTTCACAAAGCCCTGGCGGTAGGGTTTCTCAAGAATGCGCGCGATCTCCAGCGCGATGTCGCAGGAGGTTTCCGGGATTGGGATCACCACGTCGATGTCCAGATCTTCCCATTCGCGGGCAATCTTCTCACCCAGCTTCTGGCCCATGCGCACGCGGGCGCTGTAGACCGAGATCTTGTCCATAAAGGAGTCCGGGCGCGCGAAATAGACGTATTCGAACAGGCACGGGTTGGTTTTCGGGTTCTCTGCGCACTGGCGGGTGAACAGCTGGCCCTTGGTGGTGATGTACACCGCTTCGCCCGGCGCCACGTCGCGCAGGAACTCAAAGCCCAGGGTATCCAGCGCCACGCTCTCGGAAGCCACCATGTACTCGCTGCGGCCATCCTCCAGCGTGCGCTTGCCGATCACCAGCGGACGAATACCGTTCGGATCGCGGAACGCCAGCAGGCCATGGCCGATGATCATCGCCACGCAGGCGTAAGCGCCGCGCAGTTGCTGATGCATGGCGGCGACCGCGGTAAAAATGTTGTCGGCCTCCAGCGGATAATGCGGGAAGCGATCCAGCTCGCTGGCCAGCACGTTCAGCAGGATTTCCGAGTCGGAGGTGGTGTTGACATGGCGGCGGCCGCTTTCGAACAGCTTTTGGCGCAGCTCATGGGCGTTGGTCAGATTGCCGTTGTGGGCCAGCGTAATGCCGAACGGCGAGTTGACGTAGAAAGGCTGGGCCTCAGAGGCGCTCGAGCTGCCGGCCGTCGGGTAACGCACATGGCCAATGCCCATGTTGCCCTGCAAGCGTTGCATATGGCGCGCCTCAAACACATCTTTCACCAGGCCGTTGGCTTTACGCAAACGGAACCCGTTGTGGGCGTCAATGGTGACGATGCCTGCGGCATCCTGGCCACGGTGCTGAAGCACCGTCAGCGCATCATAAATCGACTGGTTTACCGGCATGAAACCGGCGATACCGACAATACCGCACATGTTGTCTTTTCCTCATCAGCGCTACCGCCCCGGCAATTGGGTCGGCAAGAAACTCGACGTGCTCTGCAGGTAGTCAAAGAACCACCTGATGACGTAACTGAACTGGGGAATGAGCTGTGACTGTTTCCAGTCGGCACTCTGTGAAAAGCCGGTAAAGGTATCCAGGAAGAACAGGATCGCCGCGACGATCAATACTCCGCGCAGCGCGCCGAAGCAGATGCCCAACACCCGGTCGGTGCCCGACAACCCGGTTTTCTCTACCAGTGAGCTAATCACATAGTTAACAATAGCCCCTACGATCAAGGTCGCGATGAACAAAATCGCGATCGCGATGCCGTTTCGCACCAGTTCATCTTCAAAACGAGTGAAATAAACCGCAAGGTAAGAGTAGAAATGGCTGGCAACAAAAAACGCACATCCCCATGTCACAAGTGACAATGCTTCGCGAACAAACCCTCGGATCAGGCTCACCAGAGCCGAAAATCCAATCACCGCTATAATGACGTAATCAATCCAGACCATGAACTATTCCAATGATGAATCGCCCCTGCATCCAATTCGCGGCGAATTCTAACAGAAAAAGAAAACGTTTGCGTAGGGGATTTCCTACCACGTTACAAATAAAAAGCGGCGATCAAAAAATTCCCAATCGCCGCGCCTACATAGGTGATTTCGCCTGTAAAAGGCGCGGTTTTTCTCGCTTTATCTCCACCACTCCTTAATTCAGGGGCGCATCGTGCTGCGCCCCTGCGGGGTTTAACGGCCGTACGGCTTCACCTGCCCGCTCAGCCCGCTGATCGAGTTCAGCGACGGCAGCGCCGCCTGCAGCTTCTGCTTGGAAGCGTCCGGGCCGACATAGATGCGGGTGATCTGCCCCTGCACCGGCGTTGACGGCACGGTAAAGGCGCGATAGCCCGAGAGGCGCAGCGAGGCGACAATCTCGTTCGCCTTGGCGGCATTTTTCAACGCCCCGAGCTGCACGACGTAGGCTTGCCCGGCCGGCGCTTTTTCTTCCGCCGGTTTCGGCTGCGGCGTCGGTTCAGGTTTCGGCGTCGGCTCCGGCTTCGGTACCGGCTTCACTTCCACCGGTTTCGGTTGCGGAGCCGGTTTCGGTTTCACTTCCACCGGTTTGGTTTCTACCGGTTTCGGCTTGGGCTGCGGCACCGGCTGAGGACGCGTCTCGACCGGTGGCGGCGCCACCTGCGCTGGCTGCTGAGCACCTTGCCGCACCGCCTGTTGCGCCGCCGCTTCGTTGGCCGCCTGCTGTTCGACCAGCGCGCCCGCCCCTTCCGGCGGCTGCGCCGGCAACGGTTGCGTCACCGGTGGCAGCACGTCGTTCTCTTCGACGTCGCCCGCCTTCGGCACCAACGGAATGGCCGCGAATTCATCCTCGTAATGCTTCTTTTTGCCGTCCAGCAACCCTGGCAGGATGATCACCCCCAGCGCCACCAGAATCACGGTTCCGACCAGTCGGTTCTGAAATTTACTCGCCACTCACACTCCCCGCATCTCGTCTAACGCCGCCATCACCTGCGCCACGGTGTGGAACGATCCACAGACGATCACAATATCCTGTTTATCAGCATCCTGCATAGCCTGCCGCCAGGCAGTTTCGACATCATTAAAGCGGCGCGGTTCCGTCAGATGCTGCGCCAGCTGTTCGACGCTGGCGCCGCGCGGCCCGTCGAGCGGCGCGCAGTACCATTCATCCACCTGCTCGCTGAGGCAGGCCAGCGTGCCGGCGATATCCTTGTCCGACAGCATGCCCACCACCGCGCGCACCTTGCCGCCGTTGCGCGGCAGTTTGGCCAGACGCCCGGCCAGATAGCCGGCGGCGTGCGGGTTGTGCGCCACATCGAGGATCAGCGTCGGCTCCCGCCGCACGATCTGGAAACGCCCCGGCAGTGTCGCCTGCTGCAGTCCGGTGAAAATCGCGCGTTCGTCGATTTCCAGTGGGCTGCAGTTGAGCGCCGCCAGCGCGGTAGCGGCGTTGGCCAGCGGTACGTTCGGCGTCGGCAGATCGGTCAGCAGCGTGTCGCCGCCCTGCCACTGCCAGCGATCGCCCTGCTCGCTGAAGCGCCAGGCTTCACCACGGCGAGACAGCGGTGCGCCCAGCGTTTCGGCAACCTGACGAATGCTGTCCGGCATATCGGGTTCACCGACCACCGCCGGTTTGCCGCTGCGGAAAATGCCGGCCTTTTCACGGCCGATGCTTTCGCGATCGTTGCCCAGCCAGTCGGTGTGATCGAGCGCAATGCTGGTGATCACCGCCACGCTCGGATCGACGATGTTAGTGGCGTCGAGACGCCCGCCCAGCCCCACTTCCAGGATCACCACGTCGAGTCGCGCCTGTTTGAACAGCTGCAGCGCCGACAGGGTGCCGAATTCGAAATAGGTCAGCGACGTTTCGCCGCGGCCGGCTTCAATGGCGGCGAACGAGCGGCTGTGCTCCGCTTCGCTCAGCTCTTCGCCCTGAATGCGCACGCGTTCGGTATAGCGCACCAGATGCGGTGAACTGTAGACGCCGACGCGCAGGCCGGCGGCCAGCAGAATAGCTTCAAGGGTGCGACAGGTGGTGCCTTTGCCGTTGGTGCCGGCAACGGTGAACACCGTGGGTGCGGGGGTCAGTAAATCCAGATGCGCCGCGACGCGCTGTACGCGCTCAAGGCCGAGTTCGATCGCCTGGCTGTGCAGACGTTCCAGATAGTAAAGCCACGAGCTCAATGGCGACGTGGCTTGGGGAATTTGGTGGTTTTGCATGAGTCCCATCACTGAACTTGGGTTCATTAATCCATCAGGGCACCACCCTCACCGCGGTAAAGGCGATGCGCTTCGTGACTGCAGCCACCCTGCAAACCGCAGCGGAAAGGCTACGGCCGGCAGGGAGCGGGCATCAGCCGTCACTTAGCCACAAAGTGGCGGCTGAACCCGGGCGGGATCTGTCTTTGCCTCAGGCGTCGGCCTGCGGCTCCGGCTCAATGACCGGCGCGGCCTCATCGAAATGCGGCTGCGGCTGGTTGGTCAGCTTGGACAGAATGCTCGCCAACGTTTGGCGCATTTCCGGACGGCGAACGATCATGTCGATCGCGCCTTTTTCGATCAGGAACTCGCTGCGCTGGAAGCCCGGCGGCAGTTTCTCGCGCACGGTTTGCTCGATGACGCGCGGGCCGGCAAAACCGATCAGCGCTTTCGGCTCGGCGATATTGATGTCGCCCAGCATCGCCAGGCTGGCGGAGACACCGCCCATGGTCGGGTCGGTCAGCACGGAGATATACGGCAAGCCGCGCTCCTGCATTTTGGCCAACGCCGCGCTGGTTTTCGCCATCTGCATCAGTGACATCAGCGCTTCCTGCATGCGCGCGCCGCCGCTGGCGGAGAAGCACACCAGCGGACAGTTGTCCTCCAGCGCCTGCTCAACCGCACGCACGAAACGCGCGCCGACCACGGAAGACATCGAGCCGCCGATGAAGGCGAATTCGAAGGACGCGGCGACGATCGGCATGCCGTACAGCGTGCCCTTCATCACCACCAGCGCGTCTTTCTCGCCGGTCGCTTTCTGTGCGGCGACCAGACGATCTTTATAGCGCTTGGAATCCTTGAATTTCAGAACGTCCTTCGGCTCCAGATCGCTGCCCAGCTCCACTTCGCTGCCTTCGTCCAGCAGGGTATGCAGACGCGCGCGCGCGCTCATACGCATGTGATGGTCGCACTTCGGGCACACTTCCAGATTCCGCTCCAGCTCGGCGCGGTAGAGAACCTGGCCGCAGCTGTCGCATTTAGTCCAGACCCCTTCAGGAATGCTCGCCTTACGGGTTTGTGTGATATTGCTCTTGTTAAGAATTCGTTCAATCCAGCTCATCGATGACCTTTCTGTTTGAACCTGGCACACGCCAGTCCGCTGTTCATGCTTTAACAATCCCCCCGAAAACACCCCAATGAAAAAATGCCCGTTCGCGGCGCGGCAAGCGCGGCGACTGAGGCATCGGCTTCAGGGTTGTTCGCAGGAACAGACCATAATGTCGCTCATTAAACCATATCGGCCCGACGCTGTGGACAAAAAACTGGTCGAACCGACAGGTTAAGCGATGTTTTTACTGTTTTTGCTGGCGGGCGGCCGCGCGCTTGTGGCGCCAAATTTCAATCACGCCCGGCAGAATCGAAACGATGATGATCCCGACGATCAACAGCTTCAGGTTCTCCTGCACCACCGGCAGATCGCCGAACAGATAGCCAGCATAAGTGAAGAGCAGCACCCAAACCAGTGCGCCAATCACGTTGTAGGCGGCGAAGTGGCGATAGGACATATGCCCCATGCCGGCGACGAACGGCGCAAAAGTACGCACGATCGGCACGAATCGCGCCAGAATAATCGTTTTCCCACCGTGCTTCTCATAGAACTGATGCGTCTTGTCCAGGTAGCTGCGGCGGAAGATTTTCGAATTCGGGTTGCTGAACAGCTTCTCGCCGAACAACCGCCCGATAGTGTAGTTCACCGCATCGCCGATGATCGCCGCCACGGCCATCAACGCCACCATGGTGTGCACGTTCAGATCGTTGGTCGGCAACGCCGCCAGCGCGCCGGCGACGAACAGCAAAGAATCCCCCGGCAGGAACGGCGTCACCACCAGACCGGTTTCGCAAAACAGGATCAGGAACAGAATAGCGTAGACCCACATGCCGTATTGTGCGACCAGTTCGGCCAAGTGCACATCAATATGCAGAATAAAATCAATAATAAACTTGATGATGTCCATAAATTCTCTCATTGATGCCGGGCGTTTCAATCACCCGGCAGAAGCACAAGGGAGCGACGCTTTCAGGCGTGCCGGCGTTTAATCGTCGGGCAAAAACAGCGGCCCCATCGGCGGCCGCGGTAGACCAAAGTGGTCAGGGTAATCCACGGCAACCAGATACAGTCCCTCGGCTCGCGCCGTCGCCGCCGCCAGATTGCGATCCTTCAGCGCCAGCAACTCGGCCATCCAGTTCTCACCCTGATTGCCGCAGCCGATCTCCATCAGGCTGCCGACGATGTTGCGAACCATATGATGCACAAAGGCATTCGCCTTGATATCTACCACAATATATTCGCCGTAGCGCGTAACCTTAACGTGTTTTACGCAACGCCACGGGGTGCGCGACTGACATTGCACCGCGCGGAACGACGTGAAGTCGTTCTCGCCCAGCAGCGCCTGCGCCGCCCGGTGCATGCGATCGGCGTCCAGCGGGTGATAAAAATGCGTCACCCCCTGCTGCAGCACCGCCGGCCGGTAGCGATGGTTGAAAATGATATAGCGGTAGCGGCGCGCGGTGGCGCTGAAACGCGCGTGAAAATCGTCGGCGACGGGGCTCACCCAACGCACCGCGATGTCCGGCGGCAAATGGGTATTCACCCCCATCGTCCAGGCGGCGTCCTTGCGGCGCGCAGTGGTTTCGAAATGCACCACCTGCCCGGTGGCGTGCACCCCGGCGTCGGTGCGCCCGGCGCACAGCACGGTAATCGGCGCATCCGCCACCTTGCTCAACGCCTGCTCCAGGCGTTCCTGCACGCTGGCCACTTCTTGCTGCCGCTGCCAGCCGTAGTACCGGCTGCCGTCATATTCGATGCCCAGCGCTACCTTCAGCGTCGGCTGAGCGGGCGAGACCACCTCAGACATCAGTACATCTGCTCCTGCACCAGACGCTCGGCGGTTTCGATAGCCATCAACGCGCCGCCGAAGCGCACATTGTCCGCTACCGTCCAGAACTGCAGCAGCTCGGGGATGCCGTAATCGTTACGCAGGCAACCGATGCTGAGCGCATCGCTGCCGGAAGCGTCGGTGACCTGGGTCGGGTAATCGTCCTCTTCGCTCAGCTGAATGTCTTCGACCTCTTCGAGCTCGCTGCGCGCCTCTTCGGCGGACAGCGGGCGCAGCGCTTCCAGATGCACCACCTGCGCGTGGCCGTAAAACACCGGCGACTGAACGCAGCTCACCGAAATCGGCAGCCCTTCATCCTGCAGCACCTTGCGCACCTGATCGACGATCAGGCGCTCTTCGCGCACGCTGCCCTGCTCGTCGGCGACAAGCGGCAGCAGGTTGAACGCCAGCTGTTTACCGAAGACGCCTTCCTCGGCCGGAATGCCGTTCAGCAGGCGCGCGCTCTGGCCGGCCAAGTCGTCCACCGCCACCTTGCCGCGCGACGATACCGACATCAGCGTGGTGACGTGCAGACGCGACAGCCCCGCCTGTTCGGTCAGCGGTTTGATCGCCGTCAGCAGTTGGCTGACCATGCTGTCGGCCACCGCCACGATATTGCGGTTACGGTAATCCGCCAGCACCTGCGGGTTCACGCCCGGCACCACCAGCGGCACATCCGGCTCCATGGCGAACAGGCCGCTGGTGTCAATCACCAGACAGCCCATGTTGCCGGCTTCTTCGGCATAGCGCGCGGAAGCGTCGCTGCCGGCGACGAAGAAGGCCAGCTGCGCCTGCGACCAGTCGAACTCTTCGGCGTTTTGCACCAGAAGAGACTTGCCGTTGAAGCGCACATTGGCGCCCGCGCTGCGTTCGCTTGCCAGAGGATAGAGTTCACCCACCGGGAACTGGCGTTCCTGCAACAATTCCAGCAACGCTTCACCTACCGCGCCAGTGGCGCCGAGCAGCGCGATATTCCAGCCGTCAGACATCGGGTTTTCTCCAGAGTATTTCATTCATAAAAGCACACGGGCAGTGCAATCACCGCCCGATAATCTTTACCGCTCACTGTAGCGGCGTTGGCTTAAGACAACCTTACGCTACGCCACGCTGAAGCCCAGCTTGCCGAGCAGCTCGGCGCTGGCGCTGTCATCGCATTGCACGGCCAGCGAAGACCACTCGCGGCGCTCCTGGTAGTGCTTGCGCAGGCGATCGAATTCGCCCGGTTGCCCGGCGACTTTGCGCAGTGGCGCATCATCGCGGCGCACATCATACACCAAGTGCATCAATCGTTTTAACCGCGCTTCATCCAGCGGCCCGTTGAGGCGGATCAGGCTGAACTCCGGCACCGGCAGCAGCGAGGCCAGCGCCACCTGCTGCGGCTGCCCCAGATGGCGGCTGAACGCTTCGAACACCTGGGTGGTGCCGCGCGCCTTGCCTTCCAGCGTATATCCGGCGATATGCGCGGTGCCGATATCCACCCGCGCCAGCAGCGGCAAGGCGAGATCCGGCTCCGGTTCCCACACGTCCAGCACCGTGCTCAGCTTTTTGCCCTTTTCCAGCGCCTGCAGCAAGGCGGCGTTATCCACCACCGGCCCGCGACAGGCGTTGATCAGAATGCGGTTGTCCGGCAGCGCCGCCAACAGCTCGGCGTCCGCCAGATGCAGCGAATGGTATGGGCCGGATTTATTCAGCGGCGTATGGAAGGTCAGCACGTCGGCCTCGGCCACCAGCTTCTCCAACGGCCAAAACTCCCCGGCGTCGCCGCGATCGACACGCGGCGGATCGCACAGCAGCGTGCGCACGCCCAGCGCTTTGAGGCGCGCGTCCAGGCGGGAACCGACGTTGCCCACGCCGACGATGCCGACGGTTTTATCCCGCAGTTGGAAGCCGTCGCGTTCGGCCAGCAGCATCAAGGCGGAGAACACATACTCGACCACCGCGATGGCGTTGCAGCCCGGCGCGGCGGAAAACCCGATGCCCTGCCGTTGCAGCCAGGCGTCATCAACGTGATCGGTGCCGGCGGTGGCGGTGCCGACAAAGCCAATGCGGCTGCCGGCCAACAAGGCCTCATTGACCTTGGTGACCGAACGCACCATCAGCGCATCGGCATCCGCCAGCGCCTCGCGCGGGATCGGACGCCCCGGCACCGCCTGCACGTCGCCCAGGCGGCTGAACAGCTCGGCCGCGTACGGCATATTTTCATCAACCAGAATTTTCACTGCGTTCTCCGACGGTTTACGGCTATTTGTCTGCGAAATAGTGTGCCACTGAATCAGGCACGGCGAAAGCGTTCAGGGGTGGTGCCGGCGATCTGCTGGAACATGACGATAAAGGCCGACGCGGAGCTGTAGCCGACGTCCAACGCCACGTCCTGCACGGTTTTGCCCTGCTCGAGCAACGACACGGCATGCAGAAAACGCAGGCGCTGGCGCCACTCGCTGAACGACATGCCCAGATCCTGCTGGCAGCGGCGCGACAGCGTGCGCTCGGTGGTGTAGACCCGCCCCGCCCACGTCGCCAGCGAGGTGTTGTCCGCCGGACAATGCTCCAGCGCTTCCAGCACCGGCGCCAAAAATTTGTCGTCCGACGACGGCAGATAGGTTTGCTGACGCGGCGACAGGCGCAGCTGATCGATCAGCACCTGGCACAGGCGCAAATCCTCCTCCGCCTGCGGAATGTACTGCTTGCGCGCATAGAAATCCTCGGCGATGGCGCGGAAGATGGGCGTGACGCTCACCAGACAGGGGTCGGCCGGCATACCGGCGCACAGCGCCGGCGTGATGTCCACCATGCGGCACTGCGCCAGTCGCTGGTTGTAGCAGGAGTGTTCGATGCCCGCCGGCGCCCACAACACGAACTCCGGCGGCGCCAGAAAGCGCTGCCCGCCGATGCGCAGCACCATCACCCCGGCCTTGACCCACATCAACTGGCCCCAGGTGTGGCTGTGCGGCTGGAATTCGGTGCGCGCGTTAAACTCTTCGCAGCGGAACTGCACCGGGTTGGGCGCCGGGATCAGCGACTCGGGGAAATGGCGGATTTCTGGCATGGTTTCGTCCCGTGATTTGTCTTGTTTACGCCGATTTTTGTCTGGATATCGCTATATATGATAAACCGGACACGCGTAGACTAGCCAGCATGTTGGACGTTATTGAGAATAATTATCATGAATATGCTCTTCCCGCTGTTGGCCGTGCTGATTTGGTCGATTAACGCCGTCGTCAGCAAACTCTCCGCCACCGCCATCGATCCGGCGGCCATTTCGCTCTACCGCTGGCTGCTGGCGCTGGTTGCCCTGACGCCGTTCGTGCTGCCGGGCGTGCTGCGCAATTGGGCGCAGGTGCGCGCCAACTGGTGGAAGTTGATGATCCTCGGCCTGCTGGGCATGGTGCTGTATCAAAGCCTGGCCTATTACGCGGCGCACAGCGTCAGCGCGCTGTTTATGGGCATCATCGTGTCGCTGATCCCGCTGCTGACCATCCTGATCAGCATCGTCCTGCTGCGCATTGCGCCGACCGTCGGCGTGCTGCTCGGCAGTATTCTCTCCTTCGGCGGTTTGATCTGGCTGGTCAGCGGCGGCCAGCCCGGCGTACTGCTGCAGCACGGTATCGGCAAGGGGGAATTGATGATGCTGCTCGCCACCGCCTCTTACGCGCTGTATGGCGTGTTGACCAAACGCTGGGCCATCGCGCTGCCGAACTGGCAATCGCTGTACGTGCAGATCCTGTTCGGCGTGCTGCTGCTGCTGCCTAATTTCCTGATGGCGCAGGATGTCGGCTTGAACGGCCATAACCTGCCGCTGGTGCTGTTCGCCGGCATTCCGGCTTCGATCATCGCCCCGTTCCTGTGGATCCAGGGCGTGATGCGCCTGGGCGCCAACACCGCCTCGATCTTCATGAACCTGGCTCCGGTGTTTACCGCCGCTATCGCCGTGCTGTTCCTGCATGAGCAGTTGCACGGTTACCACCTGATCGGCGGCGGCATTACCCTGCTGGGCGTTATCCTGTCGCAGCGGCTGCGCACGCCGCTGACGCGTAAAGCCAAAGCCCCGGCGGCTGACGTCGAGTCCTGCAAAGAACAGGCTTAAGGCAGCAACGTGAAACGCACCCGCACCAACAGGCCGCCCAGCGCGGCGGAGCTCAACAGCTCCGGGCGGGTGCCGTGATACGCGGTGATATCCTTCACCAGCGCCAGCCCCAGGCCGGCGCCCGGCTGATCGCCCACGTTGTCCAGCCGGTGAAACGGCTGCAGCGCCAGCGCCTTGTCCTGTAAGGCGATGCCGGGGCCGCTGTCTTCAATCTCCAGCACGCCTTCCCCCGTCTCCTTTTCCTGCGTGAGGCGAGCGGTGACCACGCCCTGACGCGGCGTGTATTTCAACGCATTGTCCAACAGGTTGGCGCACAGTTCGGCCAACAGCAGCGGTTCCCCCGCCACCTGACACGCCGCTTCACCTTCGAAACCGAGATCGATCTGTTTGCTGCGCGCCTGCGGCAAGCGGGAAAAACAGGCGTCGCGCAGCACCTGCGCCAGGTTGACCGGCTGCAGCTTGCGCTCGGCCTGGTGCTCGCTGGCCTTCAGGCGTGAGAGATACAGCAGGCGGTCGGTCAGTGCCACGGTATTGTCCAGCGTCGCGCTCATCGCCTGCAGGCTTTCGCGCCACTGCTGCGGCCGATCGCTGGCCAGCGCCACCCCGACCTGCGTCTTCAACACCGCCAGCGGCGTGCGCAGCTGGTGGGAAGCGTCGGCGCTGAAGCGTTCCTGACGCGCCACCATCAGCCGCAGCCGTTCGATATAGCGATTGAACGCCACCAGCAGCGGCTGCATCTCCGACCACGGCAATACCCGCGGCAAGGGCGTCAGCTCGCCCGGATCGCGCCGCAGCATGATGCCGGAGAGTTTACGCATGGGCTTCAACACCCGCTTGAGCAGCGCGAACGCCAGGATCAGGGTCAACACCACCACCGTGCCCTGGCTCAGCAGCGCCGCGATCATCATCTGCCGCGCCAGGTAACGGCGCGATTCCAGGGTTTCCGCCACCAAAATGGTCGCCATGCCGCTCACCCCCGACTCGTTGACCGGTTGAAACAGCGCCGCCACGCGGATCGGCCGGCCGAGGTATTCCGCATCATAAAAATGCACCAGCGCCGGGTAGAGCGTGGAGCGCGGGATATGGGGCGGCAGCGACGGCAAATCGTCATAGCCCGAGATGCTTTTTCCCTGCGGCGAAATCACCTCGTAATACAGCTGATCGTTCATGTTGCGCTCGAAGCTGTCGAGCACTACATAGGGCACATCGACCGCCAGCTTGCCTTCGCGCACCACCAGTCGCTCCGCCACGGTGCGCGCCGACGCCAGCAGCGTGCGATCGTAAGCCAATGTGGCGGCGCTCATGGCGCTGAAATAGTGGGTGTAGATAGAGATACCGCCCAACGCCAGCAGCGGCAGGCCAAAAAACAGCAGCAGTTGATAGAACAGCGAACGCGGCGCATTAAACCACCGCATTGCAGAGCTCCAGGCTGTAGCCCAGACCGCGCAGCGTGACGATCGCCACGTCGCTGCCCTGCAGCTTTTTCCGCAGGCGGTGTACGTAAAGCTCGATGCTCTCGGGATTGGCCTCGTCGGACAGCGTAAACACCTGCTCGAACAGCTGTTGTTTGGCCACCGGGCGGCCGCGCCGATGCATCAGCGCGGTCAACACCGCCAATTCGCGCGGCGTCAGCGCCAGCGGCTTGCTCTCCAGCAGAAAATAGCCTTCGTCATGGTAGGTCAACGCGCCGTACTGCAACGCCGGCTGCGGGGCGCCGACGCTGCGGCGCAGCAGCGCCCGAATACGCGCTTCCAGCTCGTCCAGTTCGAACGGCTTGGTGAGGTAATCGTCCGCCCCCAGATTCAGGCCCTTTACCCGATCGGCCACGTCGGTGCGCGCCGTCAGCAGCAACACCGGCAGATCCTGCCCGCGCTTGCGCAGGCGCGCCAGCAAATCCAGGCCGTTCAAACGCGGCAGCGCCACATCCAACACCGCCAGCGCATAACGCTCGTTGAGCAACAGATGATCGGCCGCCACGCCATCCGGGGCGACGTCGACGGCAAACCCGGCGCCGGTCAGCGCCTTTTGCAACCAGTGAGACAGCTCGGGGTGATCTTCAACCAATAACAGTCGCATGTTCCCATTCCATTGATTTATCTGAACAACCTGGCTCCGACACGGCGTCCGTTAACAGGCTGATAACAGAGAATGGCATGGAAAATAAGGGGATAAAAGAGCGCCGCGCCGCCAGTTTTGGGAGCTGGCACACAATTATGCGTATGGAGCGCGATCGCAGGGCGGCGTCAGATCAGCGGAATGGGGCTATCGGCCACGGCAATGTCCAGCACCGAGCGCAGCTTGTCGGCGGTAAACGGTGCAGAAACCAGCACGGAGCGATTGTTGACGGCAAATACCAGATCGATGCCGGTCACGCAGGCGGTCATCTGGCAGGCATATCTTTCACCGGCGGCGTTGACGAAATGCAGCTCAAACACGCCAACCTCGGCGCGCAGTCGCTTCAAACGGCACTGCCCGGTTCCACCGACCATCTCCGCGTAGACCTCAGGCAACCGTTTAATCGCGCATACTTTGGCGCTGTCCCTGCCGCTAAACAATTTCCCTAACGAAAACATATCACTGCGTCTCTATTCATTTCACTGATCATGATTTTATCGCGAAAGCAAAACGGCAAACCTGATATTACGCAGGATTTTGGCCGGTTTTGCGCCCTGTTCCTGCCAGCATTTCTATGGTAGCGCACCCGTGATTCGCTAGCGACAAGAGACCCTAATCACAGACTGGAAACTTTTCCGGCCACTGAAAGGTAAATGAAAGGTTGTTGTTTTAACAATCCTGCAACCGCGCTCAGCGGGATTCACAACCAGAACAATACCGAGGGCAAGCCACAATGAAAAAAATAATGACCCGTACCTTGACCGCCGCCGCACTGTTGCTGGCGGCCTCTCAGGCCTTTGCCGTGGAAGCGCCCAAACGCACCGAATGCATTGCGCCGGCCAAGCCCGGCGGCGGCTTCGATCTGACCTGCAAGCTGATTCAGGTGTCGTTGCAGGACACCAAGGCCATCGATAAACCGATGCGCGTCACCTATATGCCCGGCGGCGTCGGCGCGGTGGCCTACAACGCCATCGTCGCGCAGCGCCCGGCGGAGTTCGGCACCGTGGTGGCCTTCTCCGGCGGTTCGCTGCTCAATCTGGCTCAGGGCAAGTTCGGCCGCTATAACGTGGACGACGTGAAATGGCTGGCGGCGGTCGGAACCGACTACGGCATGATCGCGGTGCGCGCCGACTCGCCTTACAAAACCCTGAAAGACCTGATGGACGCCTTCCAAAAAGATCCCAACAGCGTGGTGTTCGGCGCCGGCGCCTCCATCGGCAGCCAGGACTGGATGAAAACCGCGCTGCTGGCGCGCGAAGTCGGCGTGGATCCGCGCAAGATGCGCTACGTGGCGTTCGAAGGCGGCGGCGAGCCGGTCACCGCGCTGTTGGGCAACCATATTCAGGCGGTTTCCGGTGACCTGAGCGAGATGGTGCCTTACCTGCAGGGCGACAAAATCCGCGTGCTGGCGGTGTATGCCGAGCAACGTTTGCCGGGCCAGTTGGCCGACATTCCGACCGCCAAAGAACAGGGGTACAGCCTGGTGTGGCCGATCATTCGCGGCTTCTACGTCGGGCCGAAAGTCAGCGATGAAGAGTATCAGTGGTGGATCGACACCTTCCAGAAAATGATGGCAACAGACGAATTCAAGCAGCAGCGCGATCTGCGCGGCCTGTTCGAATTCAATATGACCGGCAAAGAGCTGGACGCCTACGTGAAGAATCAGGTTGCCCAATACCGTGAGCAGGCGAAAGTGTTCGGCCTGGCCAAATAACCGCAGGGGAAAACCATGAGCGATCGTATTTTTGCCGGCTTTTGGCTGCTGCTGTGTATCGGCGGGCTGTTCATCGGCTGGGGCATCCAGAGCGAATACAGCTATGAACCGCTGGGGCCGCGCCCGTTCCCGCTGGCGATCCTCAGCCTGATGGCGCTGTGCGCGGCCCTGTTGCTGCTGCGCCGCCCACAGGCGGTGGAATGGCCGCACCACAAGGTGCTGCAGCGGCTGCTGGTGCTGGTGATCACCCTGGTGCTGTATGCCTGGGGCTTTGAATGGCTGGGCTTTCCGCTGGCGACCGCACTGCTGACGTTCAGCATCGGCCTGTTGTTTCAGGCCAGCCTGCCGGCGGCGGCCATCTCCGGCGTCATCATGGGCGCAGCGCTGTACTACGCCTTTGACCAACTTCTCGATGTCACACTGCCGCTCGGCATCTGGCTGAGCTAACGGGAGCGATGATGGATACCTGGATGTATTTGACCCAAGGGTTTGAAGTGGCGCTGGTGCCGCAGAACCTGATTATCGCCCTGATCGGCTGCTTCGTCGGCACCATCGTCGGCCTGTTGCCGGGGCTGGGGCCGATCAACGGCGTGGCGATCCTGCTGCCGCTGGCGTTCGCCCTCAAACTGCCGGCCGAATCGGCGCTGATCCTGCTGGCGACGGTGTATATCGGCTGCGAATACGGCGGGCGCATCTCGTCGATTCTGCTCAACGTGCCGGGCGACGCGGCGGCGATCATGACCGCGCTGGACGGCTACCCGATGGCGCAGCAGGGGCGCGCCGGCGTGGCGCTGTCCATCTCGGCGGTCAGCTCGTTCGTCGGCTCGATGATCGCCATCGGCGGCATCATTCTGTTCGCGCCGCTGCTGGCCCGCTGGTCGCTGGCCTTCGGCCCGGCCGAGTATTTCGCCCTGATGGTGTTCGCCATCGCCTGCCTCGGCAGCATGATGAGCCAGAACCCGCTAAAATCGCTGCTGGCGGCGCTGATCGGCCTGGGGCTGGCGACGGTGGGCGTCGACGCCAACACCGGCGTTTACCGCTTTACCTTCGACAGCGTGCATCTCTCCGACGGCGTGCAGTTTATCGTGGTGGTGATCGGCCTGTTCTCGGTCAGCGAAATCCTGCTGATGCTGGAAAGCACCAGCGCCGGGCAAAAGCTGGTGCGTAAAACCGGCCGGTTGCTGTTCAACCGCAAAGAGGCGGCGCAGTGCGCAGGCCCAACCCTGCGCTCGTCGGTGATCGGCTTCTTCGTCGGCATTCTGCCGGGCGCCGGCGCCACTATCGCCAGCGCGTTGACCTACATGACCGAGAAGAAAATCAGCGGCAACAGCGACACCTTCGGCAAGGGCGACATTCGCGGCGTGGCGGCGCCGGAGGCGGCCAACAACGCCTCGGCCTGCGGTTCGTTCATTCCGATGCTGACGCTGGGGGTGCCGGGCTCCGGCACCACGGCGGTGATGATGGGCGCGCTGACGCTGTACAACATCACCCCCGGCCCGGCGATGTTCACCGAACAGCCGGATATCGTCTGGGGGCTGATCGCCGCGCTGCTGATCGCTAACGTCATCTTGCTGATCATGAACCTGCCGCTGGTCGGCCTGTTCACCCGCATGCTGACCATCCCGCTGTGGTTCCTGGTGCCGGCGATCGCCGCGGTGTCGGCGGTGGGGGTTTATGCGGTGCACAGCACCACCTTCGACCTGCTGTTGATGGTCGGGTTGGGCGTGTTCGGCTATATTCTGCGGAAAATGCATTTCCCGATGTCGCCGCTGATTCTGGGCTTTGTGCTGGGTGAGATGCTGGAACAAAACCTGCGCCGCGCGCTGTCGATCAGCAACGGCGAGTTCGGCATTCTGTGGAGCAGCAGCATCGCGCAAACGCTGCTGGTGCTGGCGGTTGCGGTACTGGCGCTGCCGCCGCTGCTGCGCCTGATGCGCAAACGCCGCCAACCGGCGGCCGAGGCCAAGGCCGAATAACGCGAAACGGGCGGGGCTCCCCCGCCCGTGGTGTTTAACGGCGCAAGGCCGCAATTCCCTTTTCCAGCGCCCCGATATCGTCATCGGCAAGCAGAGGCTGGATCACCGCAAAGTCCGCCTCGGACAAGTCATAGAGGCGCAACGCAAGCAACCGCGCGATGATTTCCGGCGTGAATCGCCAACGGATAAACGTCGCCGGGTTACCGCCGACGATGGCATAAGGTTCAACATCGCCGGCCACCACGCTGCCGGCGGCGACGATCGCCCCTTCGCCTATCGATACCCCCGGCATCAACATCGCCCGCATGCCAATCCAGCAACCGTCACCCAGCCGGGTATCGCCTTTGGGGCGGTACGCCTGCTTGATGGTTGCCATAAACGGGTACAGGCTCAGCCAGTCGATGCGATGGGTGTGATTACCGCCCATCAGGATCACCGCTTCGGCCGCGATGCACACGTAATCGCCGATCAGCAAACGGTCTATTTCGCCCAGCGGTTGCCATTGCCGGCTGACCGCGTCGCCGTGCAGATAGCGCACCACCGAGCGTTCGAAGCCGTTGTCCCAGCAGTCGCTGTAGTAGCTGTGGGTGCCTTTGACGATTATATTCGGGTTGGTCACCGTCTGATGCAGCAGCTCGGTTTTGGACCAGTGTTTTTCGGACATGGCGTATTCTCTTGTTACGGGAATAAAAGCCACGGAACGGAGTGTCTGTGGCCGTGTTGTCGTTCACTCAACACGGCCATTCAAGCGATAAGCGCTCGTTTCAATCTTGGGTTATTCATCATTACCGCCTCTCTTGCGAGGCGTAATGCTAACCGATCACGCCTCGGCGGTCTTGCTTTTCAACAGCAGCACCCCGCCCATCACCAACGCGCTGCCCAGCAGCTGCAGCTGATTCATGTTCTCCCCCAGCAGGAAATAGGCGATCACCGCGGTAAACACCAGCTCCAGCGACAGGATCAGGTTGGCTACCGCCAGCGGCAGCGTTTTCAGGCTGATGTTATACAACCCGAAACCCAGCAGCGTCGGCCCGGCGGCCAACGCCAGCAGCAACAGCCAGCCGCTCCACTGAATGCCCTGCGCGCTGTGCGACAGGAACCACAGATCGCCGGCCATGCCGTGGAACGCCGCCAACGGGAACGCCGTCAGCGCCGCATTGAACGCCAGCTGATACAGCGCCGAAAACCCGAACACGTACAGGATGGTGTTCCACACCGGATAGCCGCGTTCGCTGGCCACCCGCCCGCCGAGGGTATACAGGGTATAACCGATGCCCGACAGCATCCCCACCAGCAGCCCCAGCAGATCGAAGTGGCTGTTCCCCATGCTGTCGCCGTTGCTGACCAGGAAGCAGCCGCCCAGGCTGATGGCGATCACCAGCAATTGGCGCAGCGTCAGGCGTTCGCTGTACATCACCCAGCCGAGGAATACGGTAAAGCCCACCGAACAGTAGGTCAGAATGGTCGCCACCGACGCGCCGTTCAGCGCCACCGACAGCGTCCACAGGCTGTTGAACAGCGCCAGCAGCAGCCCGTAAAGCGCGTAGAACACCACCTGCTCACGGCGCAGACGCGCCCACTGCGGTTTCACCAGCAACAGCAGCGGCAACAGCACCAACGCCACCAGCGCCGCGCGCCAGAACGCCAGCACGAAGGTCGGCAGGTGGTAATACTCGGTCAGCGCGCGGATGATGATGGCGGTAAAGGCCAGCAGCATGGCGCTGATCATGGCGATGACGTACCCCTGGCTGCTGCCCTGAAAGAGGCGCGCGCCGGGCAGCGCCGGCCGGGCGGAAACGCCTGACGGTAATGACATGAGATCCTCGGAGAAATGGCGACATAAATACTCAGGCACAGAGTGTAACGCGGCCATTTTTTCTCACTATAGCCACTTTGCGGCGTTGTCATGCAGGCCACTTTTCTGCGCTTGAAGCCCTGCTGACATGGGGTATAGTGAAAATATCTCTCCCTAACCGGGCCAATTTCGCATGCACATCCCGTTAGATCGCGAGCAGGACGTTCCGCTCTATTTACAGATCGAAGAAGCGCTGCGGCGCGCCATCCTCACCGGCGTGTTCGTCGATGGCGACAAGCTGCCCTCGACGCGCACGCTGGCGACCGAGCTGGCGGTCAGCCGTTTAACGGTGGATAACGCCTACGCCGAGCTGGCGGCCAAGGGCTTTTTGCATCAGCGGCGCGGCAGCGGCGCCTATGTCGCGCACCCGCAGGCGCAAACGCGCCCGGCCCGCCCGACCAGCGACGCCCCTTTCCCGCTGGAGAGCTTCACCACCCTCACCTCGCGTCTGGACGGCTACGCCGACGCCCCGCTGCCGGAGGGGCTGATCAACTTCGCCGCCGGCGTCGGCAGCCCCAAAATATTTCCGCTGGAGGCGTTTCGCAAAGTGCTGCTGTCGGTGCTCAGCCGCCACGCGGAAGAGGCCTTCAGCTACGGCGAATACTGCGGCTACTATCCGCTGCGCGATACGCTGAGCCGCATCCTCAGCGCCCAGGGCATCCCCACGCAGGCGGAACAGGTGCTGATCACCAACGGTTCGCAGCATGCCATCAGTCTGGTGGTGCAAAGCCTGCTGGCGCCGGGNGATCGTCGAAGAGCCGACCTATGCCGAAGCGCTGGGCCTGCTGCGCCAGCACCGCATCAATATCGTCACCGTGCCCGGCGACCGCCACGGCATGCGGGTGGATTTGCTGCCGGAGTTGTTGGAACGCCACCGCCCCAAACTGATCTACACCATCCCCAACTTCCACAACCCGACCGGCCGTTGCCTGAGCGAGACGCGCCGGCGACGTCTGCTGGCGATCGCCCAACAGGCCGGCGTGGTGATCCTGGAAGACGACTTCGTCGGCGATCTGCGTTATCAAGGCAAACAACTGCCGTCGCTGCGCGCGCTGGCGCAGCCGGGCGCGGTGATCTACGTCAGCACCTTCTCCAAAATGCTGCTGCCCAGCATGCGCATCGGCTATCTGGTGGCGGACAGCGAACACTATCAGCGTTTCGCCAGGCTGAAGCACGTCGACAGCTTCACCAGTTCCAGCCTGATCCAGCGGGCGCTGGACGCGTTCGTCACCGTCGGCCGTTACGACAAGCAGCTGCGGCGCGCCGGGCGCGTCTATCGCCTGCATCTGGAAGTGATGATCGACGCGTTGCAACGGCGGCTGCCGCCGGGGTGCCGTTTCGAAACGCCGCAAGGCGGCTTGTTTATCTGGCTGACGCTGCCCGCGACGGTGACCACCGCCGAACTGATGCCAGCGGCCTGGCGGCACGGCGTCACCTTTGCCCGCGGTGAATGCTTCTATGCGCAGGAACAGCAGGGCGCACACGGCCTGCGGCTAAACTTTGCCGCCAACTCGCCGCCGCAAATTGAAGAAGGTATCGCCCGGCTGTGCCGGGCGATTGAGGAAGTGATAGCGGAGAAAAGCGCCGGTTAGACGGCGGCCCACCACAGCCGCAGCTTCATCCCCCAGTAGCTGGTCCAGCCGGTGGTGCTCTGCACCACCTTGCCCTGCGAGATCACCACGAAGGTCGGCGTCACGCCAATCCGCCACTGCGCCGACAGCGCGCCGGCCGGATCGTTGACCACCGGCAGCGCCAGCCGTTTACGCGCCAGCCACTGTTTCACCTGGGTATCGTCGCCCGAGCGCAGCGCGACGGTCAGCACGTTGCCGCCCTCCGCCTGCAAGCGGGCAACGTCCGGCGTGGTGAAACGGCAAACGCCGCACCAGCTGGCCCAAAAGTAAACCAGCAGCGGCCGCTCATCGCTAAGCTGCGCCAACGACACGCGCTCGCCGTCCAGCGAGGTCAGCGTCTGGGCATCGAAGGCCGGCGGCGCCTGCGGCGCGTTCAGCCAATCCATCACCGTGACCACCGCCAATGCGATCAGCGCCAGCAGCAGCAACTCGCGCCCCCAGCGCTTGAGCTTAGCCATTGTTGGCCTTCGCCAGTTGCTGCTTCACCATCGTTTCCAGCTCTTCATAGGACACCGCCCCCGGCAGCATCCGATCGCCGATCAACGTCGCCGGCGTTCCTTGTACGCCCAGTTGCTCCGCCAACGCCATATTGCTGCGCAGCGTGGTCATGCTCTGTTCGCTCGGCGCCACCGCCTTGACGCCGGTTTTCTCCTGCGCGGCGGCGATGCTGGCATTGTCGTGGAAGCCCTTTTTCGCCATCAGCCGCTGATGCAAGGCCCAGAATTGATCAGGGTGCTGCTGCCAGGCAGTGAGCGCCACGCGCGCCGAGCTGACCGAACTTTCGCCCTTGAACGGCAGCAGCTTCACCACCAGCGCCACATCCGGGTATTGCTTAACTATCTTCTCCAGCATCGGATCAAAACGCTTGCAGTACGGACAGTTATAGTCGGTAAAGGTCACCAGCGTCAGTTTGGCGTTGGCGGCGCCCAGCCGCGGGCTGGCCGGATCCTGATACAGCGTTTTGGCGTTCTGCTTGATAGCCTGGCTGATTTGCTGGCTGGCGGTTTGCTGCTGCCAGGCGTCCACCGCCTGCGCCAGAATGTCCGGGTTGGACACCAGCGTTTCGCGGATCATCTCTTTGATACGCGCCTCTTGCGCCGGGGTGAAAGGCTCGGCGGCCCACACTGGGGCGGCGATGATCATCAGTAAAATCAGTAGTTTTTTCATTGTTCGGTTCCTTTGGCATGGGAAAGCGTTTGCAGCACGGCGTCACGGGTCAACAGCGGGGATAACACCTCGCCGTCCGGGCTACCGGGGCCATAGATTTGGTTGAAAGGCACGGCGACGCTGCCGCGCCTTTGCAGGAAGGCGCTGATGTCGGCCGACGGGCGGCTCCAGTCGCCGCGCAGCGCGACCACATCATCGGCGCTCAATGCCCGCTGTATGTCATCGCGCAGCAGCACATTGAATTTGTTGGCTTTGCAGGTCACGCACCAGTCGGCGGTCACGTCGACGAACACCCGCTTATGCTGCGCCAGCGCCTCGGCGATCGCCTGTTCGCTCAGCGGTTGCCACTGCACCCGATCCTGCAAGGGTTGACGCCACAGACCGGCGGTCAGCGAGCCGGCCAGCAAGGCCGCGCCCGCCAGCACCAACGTGCCCGCCGCCAGCTTGGCCGCCAACCGTGCCCCCTGCTGGCGCCACACCGCCAGCAGTAATGCCAGCAGCGCCAGCGCCCCCAGCCACAGCGTGGCCTGCGCGCCGATATGATTGCTCAGCAGGCTCAGCAACCACAGCGACGACGCCAGCATCAGCAATCCCATCGCCAGCTTGACGGTATTCATCCAGCGGCCGGGGCGCGGCAATCGCAGTGCCAGCGACGGCCAGGCGGCTATCAGCAGCCACGGCAGACTCATGCCGATGCCGAGCGCGATGAACATGCCCCACAGCACCGGCAGCGACGCCGCCAGCGCGAAGGCCACCGCCGTGCCGAGAAACGGCGCCGAGCACGGCGTCGCCAGCAGCGTAGCGAACGCGCCCTGCCAGAAATGGCCGCTCAGACCGCGCCCGTTATGGGTCGCCAGCGAGGTATTCAAATCGGATGAGAGGCGCAGATGGAACAGGCCAAACAGGTTGGCGCTGAACAGCAGCGTCACCAGCACCATAAAGCCGATAAACCACGGATTCTGAAACTGAATGCCCCAGCCAAGCGCATGGTTGCCGAGCCGCAGCAGCGTCATCAGCAGGGCCAACGCCATAAACGAGGCGACAATACCCAGCGACGATGCCAGGAACTGCAGCCGTACGCTGCGCCGATCGCGCCGCCCCACCTGCAGGATGGAACCGAGCTTGATGCCCAACACCGGCAGGACGCACGGCATCAGATTGAGGATCAACCCGCCCGCCAGCGCCATCAATACCGCCTGCCATAACGGGAACGCCGCACCGGCGGGCGCGGCCAGCGGCTCGCCAATCGGCAGCGTAATCTGCTGCGCCATGCCGCCGTCGTCGATCACCAACGTCAGCGTTTTGCCGCGCAGATCCGGCGCCGCATCGCCCCAGCCATCGCTGACCGGCACTCGCGCCAACAGCTGAGCGCCGTCGGTCTCGACCTGCGGCTTGCCGAGATCGGCATCCGCCAGGGTATCGAAGAACAGCGCAGGCTGTTGCCAGCCGGCGGCGCGTTCGGCGGAAATCTGCAGCTCGCCGCTGCGATACCCGGCCTTGACGCTTTCCGCCAACCCGGCGGCGATCGGCACCTGCCCCATTGCCTGCGCGAAGTCATGGTTAAACTGCGGATCGTTCGGCGTGGTCAGATCCAGACTGAACGGGTAGTCGGTCAGAATGCAGACGTTGCTGCAGGTGGACAGCGTCAGCGTACCCGCCAGCGGGCCGGACACCTGGCCTAGCATCACGATCGGCAACGTGACCCGATCGTGATAGCCCTGGGTGGAAATGCCGGCCACCTCGAAACGCTGCGGCGTCGGCCAGTGCCAGGTCGCCGGCGGCGGGTTACCCTGCCAGACGATAGCCGGCGCGATGCCGCCTTCGCCTGGAGAGCGCCAGTAGGTTTTCCAGCCTTTTTGCAGCTCGACCGACAGCAGCAGACGGGTCTCTCCCGGCTGTGACGTGTCGGCGCGCAGCCGCACCTTGGCATGATCGTTGGCCGGGTTTTGCAGCCAGCCGCTGTCCGCCGCCTGCAAGGCAGGCAGCCACAGCATAAACAGGCAAGCGCAGGCCAGCCTGATAATTTTCAACATGTTAATTCTCCATAAATGATTAATTCACCGCGAAAAACGGGCGATTAACTCATTCACGGAAGACGCATAATCGAAGGTGCACCCTGAGGGTGGGCGGTGAAATGGCGCGGGGAGGAGGAATGCGCAGACGCGCGGCAATGGTCGGTGCCAACAGCGCCAGCAGCAGACCCAGCCCGAACAGCACGGTTTCGAACATTACCGGCGGCGCGGCCAGCAATGATTTGGCGCTCAGTTCACAAGGCGTCGGCTGCGCTTCGGCGGCGGCGTCGCTGGATTGCACGGCAGTGGCGGCCGGGATCCCCAGCGTTTGCTGCAGCGCATGCAGGCCCGCCATGCGCTGGGTCATGCACGTCAGCACCACCAGGCAAGCCAGGCATAAAAACCATTTTGCAATCCGCTGCCGTTTAACCATGCCATCCTCATGTTCAGATCTGGGGTTATCTTAGCGACGCAGACGCGTTTAGCAACGTTTTGTCGGTAAAGAAATGTCTGAGCGGCGGTATTGATGGCGGCGATTTACAGGTATCATAGACGGTAAGCCTGCGCTTTTCGCCGGGTACGATGACGATTCTCTCCTCCAGGCACACTGCGGGGATACACAGCGAAGGACTGGTGATATGCAACCTTTGAGTGGGCCGGGCACCCCAATCGCCGGCGAACGCCCCCCCTCCCCGGGCAAAACGGCGGCCACTGACGATCAACCCCTCTCTCCGGCGCAGCGCACGACGCTGGAAAAACTGATCGTGAAAATCATGACGCTCAGCCCGGCCAAATCGGCGGAGATCTGGGCGTCTCTGCGTCACGATCTCGGCGCCGACAAAGGCGGCGAACTGCTGGCGCGCCATTTTCAACCGGCGGAACAGCTGCTGCAAACGCGCCTGACGCAGGCGCAACAAAACCATGCCGGGCGCCAACTGCTGCAACAGCTGGCCGAATTGCTGCCGCAGGGCAATAACCGCCAGGCGGTCAGCGACTTTATTCGCCAGCAGTTCGGCCATACGGTGTTGAGCCAGCTGAGCCCACCGCAATTGCAGCAGGTGCTGAATCTGTTGCAGACCGGCGGCCTGACCATTCCCCAGCCGCAGCAAACCGCCACCAGCGATCGCCCGCTGCTGCCCGCAGAGCATCAAAGCCTGCAGCAGCAGATCACCAAACTCAGCGCCGCGACCGGCGAAGCGCCGGCTAAAATCTGGCAAACACTGTTCGATCTGGCGGGCGTGAAAACCAACGATCCGCTGCCGGCGCGCCACTTCCAGCTGCTGAACCAGTTTTTACAGGTGAAGGTGGCGCTCAGCCCGCAGAACGCGCCGACGCTGAACAACCTGCTGGCGGCGCTCAAACAGCCGGCGGATAAGCAAGAACTGCAGCAGATGAACGACTATTGCCAGGCGCGCTTCAACTGCGGCGCTAATGCGCCGCTGACGCACCCGCAAATGAGCGACGCCATTCATCAGCTGTTTGCCCGCCGTCTGGATAAAGCCGGCCAGACGCAGCCGATCGCCAGCCACCCTGTCGAACCGCAGCCGCTGCTCAACCCGCTGATCGCCGCTCTGCCTCTGCCGCTGCAAAAAGCGCTCAGCAAGCCGGCCGTGGCGCTGATCCTGCTGCTGTTGGCGTTGGCGGTCGTGCTGGCGCTGGTGTTTTAACGCCTCAGGCGCAGCCGCAGTCCTCAGCAGCCGCCCGATCGCGCAGCGATCCCGGCTGTTCTCCGATGGCCAATGGATGGCCATCGCGCAGCCAGAAGTCCAGCCCGCCGATCAATTCCTTCACCCTGAATCCCAGTTTCGCCAGCTTGTAAGCGCCTTTGGTGGATCCGTTGCAGCCAATGCCGTCGCAGTAGGTCACATACACCTTTTGACGATCCAGATGCGCCGTGCCGGCTTCATCCATCAGGCGATGCGGCAAGCTGAACGCGCCGGGAATATGCCCGGCGGCGTACAGCGCCTCCGCGCGGGTATCGATCACCACTATCCCGTCCACGCCATTGCGCAGATCTTCCGCCACATCCCAGGCATCCGCATAGCGGCTCAGTTTGGCCGCCAGGTAGGCCAAACTCTCTTCCGGCGACGCCGGCGGAAAAGCCAGCACCAATGATTCTTTCGACATATCACTTACTCCCGTGCATCAAGACAGATGACAATAGTGCCCCATTTTGGTCTTATGATTGATACCCATTATCCACAGATGATAAGACCCATTATGCGGCACACGCTGATCACGCTGTTTCAGCAATCGCCCCAGGCCGTCGGCACACTGCGCGATCGTTTGTGCGCGGCATTGCGGCAAGCCATCCACCACGGCGCATTGAGCATTGGGCAACGCCTGCCCTCCAGCCGAGTGCTGGCTGGGGATCTGAGCCTCTCAAGGGTGACCGTCGAAGCAGCCTACGGCCAGTTGGAGGCGGAAGGATATTTGCAGCGCCGCGTCGGCCAGGGCACCTTTGTGGCGATTACCATCGCCAAATCACCGCCGCCGGCAGCCGGCTCCGGCTTGCCGCGCCTTTCGCAGCGCGGCCAACAGATCGTGCAAACCGGCGGCTGCCGCGATCCGCAGCAGCCACAGGCGTTTGCCGCCGGCTCGCCGGATCTGCGCGCGTTTCCGCTGGCCTTGTGGAAGCAGCTGACCGCGCAGCGCCTGCGGCTACAGGGGGAAAGCCTGCTGCGCTACGGCGACCCGCAGGGCTATTTGCCGCTGCGTGAAGCGATTGCCGCCCACGTCAACCAAACGCGCGGCGTAATCTGCGATGCAAACCAGGTTATCGTGCTGACCAGTTCGCAGCAGGCGCTGCAGCTGATCGCCACGTTGCTGCTGGACAGCGGCGACAGCGTCTGGATGGAAGAACCGGGTTACGCCGGGGCGAGAAACGCCTTTATCAGCGCCGGCGCCGCCCTGACGCCGGTGGCGGTAGACGGCGACGGCCTGCGCGCTGAGCCCTCCTTGCCCGAGCCGCGTTTGATTTATCTGACGCCCTCGCACCAATACCCAACCGGCGCAGCGCTCAGCCTGGCGCGCCGATTGGCATTGCTGACGCTGGCGGAAAGACAGCAGGCCTGGATCATTGAGGACGATTACGACAGCGAGTTTCATTACGACGGCCTGCCGATACCGGCGATGCAGGGCCTGGATCGCCGTGGCCGGGTACTGTACCTCGGCACCTTCTCCAAATCGCTGTTCCCTTCGTTGCGGTTGGCGTACCTGATCGTACCGCCCACGCTGGTTGAAGCGTTCGTCACCGCGCGCACGGTGTATGACGGCCACAGCGCGCAGCTGATGCAGGCGGTCACCGCCGAATTCATCCGCCAGGGGCACTTCGCCGCGCATATCCGCTACATGCGCCAACTCTACCATAGCCGGCGCGATGTGTTGCTGGCGGCAGTGCACGAAAAACTCGGCCACTTCGCCACACCCGCTCCCGCCGCCGGCGGCCTGCAGCTCAGCGTCTGGCTGCCGCCCGGCCAGGAGGCGGCGCTCAGCCGGCAGGCGCGGCGGCTCGGCGTCCTTACACCCGGGTTAACTGCGCAATACCAAACGGTTCAGGCCCAGCGCGACGGATGGCTGCTGGGCTTTTCGGCCCTGACGCCGGGCGAGATCCGCAGCGCCGTCGAGCGGCTGGCGCGGATCGCCGCGGCTTAGCCCTGCCCCGGAGAGACGCCGGCCGGCTTATTGCTCGGTCAGGCGCATCTCCGCCACCAGCGGCAGGTGATCGCTTACCGCCGGCCAGTGCACGCCGTTCCAATCGCCGCTGGCGTTCGGCACCGTCAGGCTGTCCAGATGCCAACGCTGCGCATTGCCGCTAAAGATGTAATCCACCTTGATTTCGGCGTTTTCCGCCGGCCAGCTGCGGCCGTCCTGCCCGTTGGGCATGATATCGTTCCAATAGCGGCTCAGCTCCAGCCAGGTGACGCTGCCCGGCACGTCGTTCATGTCGCCGAACAGCAGTTTGATGCCGCGCACTTCTATGGTGCGATCGTTCAGCTCCCGTACCTGATCCAGACGCATCGTCGGATCTTCCTTGGTATCGAGGTGGGTGTTGAACAGGGTGATCGGCGTCGGGAACTCCGGCACATCGACCTTGGCGCTGAAGGCGATGCGCTGCTCGCGCTGGCCGGACGGCAACGGATAGATCACGGCGTCGTGCAGCGGATACTTCGAGAGAAACGCCAGGCCGTATTCACCGCCGTCGAAATCGATCGCCCGGCCGAACACCGCCTGCATGCCGGTCAGCTTCGCCAGTTCCGCCGCCTGATCGACCCGCCCGCTGCGGGCGGTGAGTTTATCCACCTCCTGCAGCGCCACCACGTCGACGTTCATCGCGCGAATCGCCTTGGCGATGGCGGTCATGTCGCTGACCTTGCCGGCGGCGATATTGAAGCTGGCGACGCGGATCTTCGGCGCCTGTTCCAGTTCGTAGGTTTTGTTCTTCAGGCCGCCCAACGCGCTGGCCACCTCGCGGCTGTTGGCGTTGCTGTTGGCGTGCCCGGTATCGGCAGACGACCAGGCGCTGTGAGAGATACCCAGGGACAGTAAGGTGATAAGCAGAGCGTGACCGGTGTGCATGAATTCTCCTTGAGGGACAGATAAGTGTTATGTGGGCGCATCCCGGCCCACAGCTAACACCGATTTTGCCGCAGAAACCTGCGACTATTTCCTAGTTGCACCGCTATTTTTCGTTTCTGCGCGATACTTCGCATTCTGGCGGTTTACGCATTGCACCGTTGGACAAACGGCTGATTTCGTTTTAAAACCGGTAGATTGCCAACCGCGAGGAGTTCCAATGACCAGCCCGATTGCCGAACAGCTTACCGAACGTTTCTTCCGCTATCTGGCGGTGACCAGCCAGAGTAACGCCGCCGCAGCCACCCTGCCCAGCACGCCGGGGCAGCATGAGATGGCGCAACTGTTGGCGGACGAGCTGAGCCGGCTCGGCCTGGCCGACGTGCAAATCGACGAGCACGCCACCGTGACCGCGCGCAAGCCCGGCACCCAACCCGGCGCGCCGCGCATCGGCTTCATCACGCATATCGACACCGTGGACGTTGGCCTCTCGCCCGAGATTCGCCCGCAGCGCCTGCGCTTCACCGGCGAAGATTTATGTCTGAACGCCGAGCAAGACATCTGGCTGCGGGTCGCCGAGCATCCGGAGATCCTGCCCTACCGGAACGAAGAGATCCTGTTCAGCGACGGCACCAGCGTGCTGGGTGCCGACAATAAGGCGGCGGTCACCGTGGTGATGACGCTGCTGGCCAACCTGACCGCGGCCGATCGCCACGGCGATATCGTGGTGGCGTTCGTGCCGGACGAAGAAATCGGCCTGCGCGGCGCCAAGGCGCTGGATCTGCAGCGCTTCCCCGTCGATTTCGCCTACACCATCGACTGCTGCGAACTGGGTGAAGTGGTATACGAGAATTTCAACGCGGCGGCGGCGGAGATCCGCATCGAGGGAGTGACCGCCCACCCGATGTCGGCGAAAAACGTGTTAATCAACCCAATACGCATCGCCAACGACATCATAAACCGATTCGACGTGCAGGATACCCCGGAGCACACCGAGGGGCGCGAGGGTTATTTCTGGTTCACCGATCTGGCCGCCAACGCCAATCAGGCGACGCTGAAGGTGTCGATTCGCGACTTCGATCGCGCGGCGTTCGAGACGCGCAAGGCCCGCCTTGAGGAGACGGTGCGCCAGGTGGCGGCCAACTATCCGCGCGCCAACGTCAGCTGCAGCGTCAGCGACATCTACAGCAACATCAGCAACGCCATCGGCGAGGACCGGCGCGCTATCGATCTGATCTTCGGCGCCCTCGCCGCCCACGGCATCCCGCCGAAGGTGATCCCGATGCGCGGCGGCACCGACGGCGCGGCGCTCTCCAGCCGCGGCATCCTGACGCCCAATTACTTCACCGGCGCGCATAACTTCCACTCGCGCTTCGAGTTTTTACCCGTCAGCGCCTTCGTGAAATCCTATCAGGTGACCCGCAGCATTTGCCTGCTGGCCGCGCGGCAAAGCGGCCAACCGGCTTAGCTCATCACCCAACCGAGCAACGCGGCCCATACCAACAACGGCAGCGAATAATAGTGGAAGCGCAACCAGATCATGCGCTCCCCCGCCATGCGCAGCGCAATCAGGTTGGCGAGCGATCCGATCGCCAATCCGAAGCCGCCGGCGTTGACCGCATAGGCCAGCTGAGCGCTGGAAGGCACATAGTTGAGCAACAGTATGGTGGCCGGCACGTTGCTGACGATCTGCGACAGCCCAACGCCCAACGCATACACGCCGCCCTCACTCAGCCCGGCGATGGCGGCGAACGCCGGCTGAAGCGGCGGCAAACGGGTAAACAGGCCGACATCGATGAACATGGCGGCGAACACGAAAATCAGGCTCCAGTCGATCTGCAACAGCACCCGGCGCGCCAGCAGCAAGAAACCGGCGAACACCGCCAACAGCCCATACAACGGCAGATCGAAATCGAGACTCAGCAGGAAAACCGCATACAGCCCTACGCAGCTCAGCAACAGCGGCCGCTGGTAGGGATACCCCTCGGTATTCGGCGCTTTCACAATGTCGCGCGCCGGGAAGCTTAACCAGGTCAGCGCCAGCAAGCTCAACATCATTGCGGCGCCAAACGGCGCCATCTGGCCGATGAAACCGAGGAAAGAGAGGCCGGAGCGGCTCCACAGCAGGATATTTTGCGGGTTGCCGATCGGCGTCAGCAACGAACCGGCGTTCACCGCCAGCGCCTGGAAGATGATCAAGCGGCCAACCGGCAGCGCCGACAGCTTTTTCAGCGTGATGGTGAGCGGAATGACGATAAACAGCGCCACATCGTTGGTAAGAAACGACGACAGCAGCGCGGCGGAAAACACCAGGAACAGCGCCAGCCGCCGTTCGCTGAGCAAGCGATTGATAATCTTGCGACCGACAAAATCGAAGTAGCCGCTGACCTCCACGCCTTTGGTCAGCAGCATCAGCCCCAACAGGGTGATGAGGGTACGGCCGTCGATGAAACCACCCAGCGCTTTCAGCGGTTGCGGATGAAAAGTGAACATCGCCACGCCGGCCAGCAACAATGCATGCAAGAAGCGATCTTTGATAAAGGGGTGGATAAGCCGAGAAATGGCGGTTGAACTCATGGTGGCTGCGTGAACCTCACCGAAAAGAATGGGCAGACGTTAGCTCAGACGCGGTTTCAGCGCCAGCAAAATGCTATTTTACCTTTATCCGCTTTTCATTTGCCGCGCTTTACTTTATTTGTAGCGGCTTTCTCGTTTTCAAAGGACATGTTATGGCTTCCCTGTTCGCCAAAGGGGCGTTGCTGAGCGCCTTATGCGCCCTGCTCGCCGCCTGCGACGATGCCTCCTCCCGCCCGCAAATCGATATCGACGGCAAGACCATGGGCACCTTCTACAGCGTTAAGGTCAGCGGTGACGTCGCGATCGGCAAACAAGAGCTGCAGCGGCAGATCGACACGGTGCTCGAACGGGCCAACGACGATATCTCTACCTACCGCGCCGATTCAGTGCTGTCGCGGTTTAACCGCAGCGCCAGCCTCGGGCCGCAGCCGATCCCACGCGGCATGGCGGACATCGTGCTGATGGCTCAACGCATCGGCCGCGATACCGGCGGCGCCATGGATATCACCGTCGGCCCGCTGGTGAACCTGTGGGGATTCGGCCCAGACAAACATCCGGTCAAGGTGCCGGAACAGGCGCAGATCGACGCGGCGAAGCAGCGCACCGGCCTGCAGCACCTGAAGCTGATCAGCGACAACCGCGGGGAGTGGCTGCAAAAAGATCTGCCGGACATGTATGTCGATCTCTCGACGCTGGGCGAAGGCTATGGCGCGGATGAGTTGGTGCGCCTGATGAACCGCAACGGCATTACCAACTACCTGGTATCGGTCGGCGGCGCGGTCTCTTCGCGCGGCGTCAACGGCCAGGGCAAACCCTGGCGGGTGGCGATCCAAAAGCCGACCGATCGTGAAAATGCGGTGCAGGCGCTGGTTGATCTGCACGGTTACGGCATCAGCACCGCCGGCAGCTACCGCAACTACTTTGAACAAAACGGCCAGCGCTACTCCCATGTCATCGATCCGATCACCGGCACGCCGATCAACCACCGGCTGGTTTCCGCCACGGTGATCGCCCCGACCGCGCTCGAGGCCGACGGCTGGGATACCGGTCTGATGGTGCTGGGCACGGAGAAAGCGTTGCAGCTCGCGGAAGAGAAAGGGCTGGCGGTCTACCTGATCAGTAAAACCGACGACGGTTTCAGCGCCGTGATGACGCCGCAGTTCAAAGCGTTTTTGGTGCAGTGAGATAAAAAAAGCCCGGCACGCAATGGCCGGGCTTAGTCCTGTTCCGCGCCGATCACTTGGTCAGCGCGATGATGCCGAGGGTCAGACCGGCAACCGCCGCCGCGCCGCCGGCGATCGCGCCCGCGGTTTCCCAGTTATCCTGAGTGGTGCCCTTCATGCAGGTGTTGGTGTGCACCAGACGCCCCTGGTCATCGTAGACCGGCACGCAGGGAGAATCGGTGGCGCATCCGGCCAACACGGCCGACAGTAACCCAACCGCAATTAACTTTTTCATACTTCTTGCCTCAATGTTCGATCACTTTATAAAGCTACGCCGAGCGATAATCACGCTACCAGGCTATTGTATGCCCAACGCGTGTAATGGCGAGGTAATGATGTGTCAGGGGATGTGATTTGGGAAAACTCCGAGCGCCCGGCAAGTGGGCTTTGAGCAATAAAAAGCCCGCGAAAACGCGGGCTTGATGGCGAGGTGAGGCTCAGGCGGGATTATTTCGCCAGTTTGCGCATCACCAGGGTGGCGTTGGTGCCGCCGAAGCCGAAGCTGTTGGACATCACGGTGGTCAGCTCGCGCTGAGTCGGCTGAGTCACGATGTTCATGCCGACCGCCTGCTCATCCAGCGTTTCGATGTTGATGCTCGGCGCGATAAAGCCGTGCTCCAACATCAACAGGCTGTAGATCGCTTCCTGCACGCCCGCGGCGCCCAGCGAGTGACCGGTCATCGCCTTGGTGGAGGAGATAGCCGGGGTATTGTCGCCGAACACTTCGCGAATGGCGCCCAGTTCTTTCACGTCGCCCACCGGTGTGGAGGTGCCGTGCACGTTGATGTAGTCGATCGGCGCGTCCAGATCCTGCATCGCCATCTTCATGCAGCGCACTGCGCCTTCGCCCGAAGGCGCAACCATGTCGGCGCCGTCGGAAGTCGCGCCGTAGCCGACGATTTCTGCGTAGATATGTGCACCGCGCGCCAGCGCGTGCTCCAGTTCTTCAACCACCACCATGCCGCCGCCGCCGGCGATGACGAAACCGTCACGATCGGCGTCGTAGGTGCGGGAGGCTTTTTCCGGCGTGTCGTTGTACTTGGTGGACAGCGCGCCCATCGCATCGAACTCGCAGGCCATTTCCCAGCACAGCTCTTCGCCGCCGCCGGCGAACACGATGTCCTGTTTGCCCAGCTGGATTTGCTCAACCGCGTTGCCGATGCAGTGTGCGGAGGTCGCGCAAGCGGAGCTGATGGAGTAGTTCACGCCGTGGATTTTGAATGGCGTCGCCAGGCAGGCGGAAACGCCGGAAGCCATGGCTTTGGTGACCACGTACGGGCCAACCGCTTTCAAGCCGCGCGGGCTGCGCATCGCATCGGCGCCGAACACCTGGAAACGCGGAGAACCGCCGCCGGAACCGGCGATCAGGCCTACGCGCGGGTTGTTTTGATACTCTTCTTCCTTCAAACCGGAAGACGCGATCGCTTCTTGCATCGCCAGGAAGGCATAAATGGAAGCATCGCTCATGAAACGCACCGCCTTGCGGTCGATCAGGCCGGTCGTGTCGAGCTTAACTTGCCCCCATACGTGACTACGCATGCCGGAATCTTTCAGTTCCTGGGAGAAAGTGATCCCAGAACGTCCTTCCTGCAGGCTCGCCAGGACCTCCTGCTGGTTATTACCAATGCTGGAGACAACTCCCAGGCCAGTAATCACTGCACGTTTCATTCAATACCTCTTCCACTATTTACCTACGGGATTTTGCATCGCACTTTAGCGTACAGATGTAAGCCGAACAAGTCCGATCAGCGTTTTTCAGCTTTATTGTTGTCCAGTTTGCGCCGGGGCGCCAGCGCCGTTAGAATTCGCGGCATCCCTTGAATTTCGAGCCATTGACCGTGAACCACGCCCCCATCCAAACCGCAACGCTAACCTGGAACGAACAGGGTACACCTGTTTCGAAACAGTTTGATGACGTCTATTTTTCCAATCAGGATGGGCTGGAAGAAACCCGTTATGTCTTCCTGCACGGCAATCGGCTGCCGCAGCGTTTCGCCGTCCACCCGCGCTCGCTGTTTGTCGTGGCGGAAACCGGGTTTGGCACCGGGCTCAATTTCCTCACGCTGTGGCAGGCCTTCGCCGGCTTTCGCCAGGCCGAGCCGGACGCAACGCTGCAGCGCCTGCACTTTATCAGCTTCGAAAAATTCCCCCTGCAGCAGGCTGACCTGGCGGCGGCGCATGCGCGCTGGCCGGAGCTGGCGCCTTACGCCGACGAACTGCGCGCCCAATGGCCGCTGCCGTTGCTGGGTTGCCATCGCCTGCTGTTAGCCGAAGGCCGCATTACGCTCGATCTGTGGTTCGGCGACGTCAACGATCTGCTGCCGCAGTTTGACGCCAGCATGAATAACCAGGTGGATGCCTGGTTCCTCGACGGCTTCGCGCCGGCAAAGAATCCCGACATGTGGACCGATCAACTGTTCGCCGCCATGGCGCGTTTCGCCCGGCCGGGAGGCAGCTTCGCCACCTTTACCGCCGCCGGCTTCGTGCGCCGCGGCTTGCAACAGGCCGGTTTTCAGGTCAACCGCTGCAAAGGCTTCGGCCAAAAGCGTGAGATGCTCGCCGGCGAGCTCCCGGCCGATGCGCAGCCCGCCGCACACCCAGCGCCCTGGTATCGACGCCCGGCGGCGGACAACACCGCCGACATCGCCCTGATCGGCGGCGGCGTCGCCAGCGCGCTCACTGCGCTGGCCTTGCTGCGGCGCGGCGCCACCGTCACGCTGTACTGCGCCGATGAACAGGCGGCCGAAGGCGCATCCGGCAACCGCCAGGGCGCGATTTATCCTTTGCTGAACGGCAGCGGCGACGCGCTGGAGAGTTTCTTCAGCGCCGCGTTTCCCTTCGCCCGCCGCCAATACGACGCCCTGTTGCAACAAGGCGTCGCCTTCGATCACCAGTGGTGCGGCGTCAGCCAGTTGGCCTATGACGAAAAGAGCAGCGCCAAGATCGCCAATATGCTGAAAACCGACTGGCCGCAGGCCTTGGCGATGGCGGCCGACCGCGAGACGCTCAGCGAACGCTGCGGCGTCGATACCGGCTTTGGCGGCATCACCTACCCGCTAGGCGGCTGGCTGTGCCCGGCCGAGCTGACGCGCGGCGCTATCGCGCTGGCGCAGCGCCAGGGCTTGGTCTGCCGCTACCGGCACGATGCAAAGATGCTGACGCAGGAAGAAAACGGCTGGCGCATCGATTTCGCCAACGGCGACTGCCGGCGCCATGCGACGGTGATCCTGGCCAACGGCCATCGGTTGGCCGAGCTGGCGCCGACGGAAGCCCTGCCGCTGTATTCGGTACGCGGGCAGGTGTCGCATATCCCGACCTCGCCGGCCCTCGGTCAACTGAAGCAGGTCTTGTGCTACGACGGCTACCTGACGCCGATTAATGCCAACAACGGCCAGCACTGCATTGGCGCCAGCTATCAGCGCGGCGACATCGCCACCGACTACCGCGAGCAGGAGCAACAGGAAAACCGCGAGCGCCTGCTGCGCTGCCTGCCGGAGCAGGCCTGGCCGCAGCAGGTGGACGTCAGCGCACGCCAGGCGCGCTGCGGCGTGCGCAGCGCCACCCGCGATCATCTGCCGATGGTCGGCGCGCTGCCGGACTATCAGGCCACGCTGACGCAGTATCAGGATTTGCAGCGGCAAAATCAGCGCGGCGAAACCGTCGCCGATGCGCCGGTCTATCCCGGCCTGTTCGCTATCGGCGGATTAGGCTCGCGCGGGCTGAGCTCGGCGCCGCTGGCGGCGGAAATTTTGGCGGCGCAGCTGTTCGGCGAGCCGTTGCCGGGCGATATGCGCCTGCTGGCGGCGTTGAATCCGAATCGGATGTGGGTGCGGAAATTACTGAAGGGACGTGCGGTTTAATCAACCCGGAGGGGCGCGGCGATCGCGCCCCGGCATGGCGGTCAGGCGGCAGGGGTGGCAGCCTGATAGAGGTTTTCCCACATGCCGCGCACCAGGAGCTGATCCGGCGGCGAAAGTTCACCGGCGGCGATCGCCTTGTGCAGGCTCTCCTCCACCCGCGCTTTCAGCGCTTCAGCGGTGTGTTCGCCCTGCTCTTCCGCTTCGGCCACCGCCAGCGTCAGATGACCGCGCAGGTAGCCACCGGCAAACAGTTCATCATCGCTGGCGTGCTCTACCATGTCATCAATCAGCGCCAAAATGCGCGCTTCAAATTCTGCGATCATCAAATTTCCTCATTAAATAACGGACTGTGGCGTCAGTTGAGATCTTCCGGGTACGGAAAATGCTCGGCTGCCAACGGTGGCGTATTGTAGAACGATTGCAGCGCCTGAATAAAGCGCGCAGGCCTTGTGGGTATTCCCTGCTCCAGCAGCGTCAATACCCGGTCGCGCACCTTGCGTTGGAACGCAATGCGATCCGGCTCGCAGTCGCCATTCAGGTTGTCGCAGCTGACGTTAAACGGGAAACCGGCCGCCACGCAGAACATCCATTCCAGCGCCTGCGGTTTTATCTCCACGGCTTCGAATTCGCTCTGGGTCTGCGCGTCGCGCCCGTCCGGGCAATACCAATAACCGAAGTCCACCAATTGACGGCGCGCTTCACCGGCGATGCACCAGTGCGAGATTTCGTGCAGGCCGCTGGCGTAGAAACCGTGGGCGAACACGATGCGGTGATACGGCAGTTCATCGTCGGCCGGCAGGTAAATGGGTTCGTCGTCGCCCTTCACCAGGCGAGTGTTGTAGTCATCGCTGAAGCAGCGATTGAAGATCTCGATCAGCTGTTCATAGCGATGACGGGTCTGCGTGTCTGACATAAAAACTCTATAACCACAAAAATAAAGAGGCCATTATACCCGATAAGACAGGGCGCGTAAGCAGCGCCCCCTTTTCATCTTTAACCGTGCATCAAGGCGGTCAACCACTGCTGAATTTCCGCGCCGTGATTGTCGTACAGCAGCTTGAGGCTCATCACCAGCGAGACGATCACGATCATCGGCCGAATCAATTTCTGGCCGCGGGTCAGCACCATGTGCGCGCCCAAACGCGCCCCCAGCACCTGCCCCACCAACATCACCAGACCGATGCTCCACACCACCTTGCCGCCGATGATGAATAGCGCCAGCCCGCCGACGTTGGAGGTAAAGTTCAGCACCTTGGCGTGCGCCGTGGACTTGGCGAGGTTGAAACCGCACAGCGTCACGTAGGCCAGCGCGTAGAATGACCCGGCGCCGGGGCCGAAAAAGCCGTCGTAAAACCCGACGCAACCGCCGGCCACCAGCCCGAACGGCAAGGCACCAAGGCGGCGTTGACGATCTTCCTCCCCCAGTCGCGGCATCAACAAGAAATAGAGACCGATGCCGATCACCAGCAGCGGCAACATCTGCCGCAGCAAATCGGCGCGCATATGCTGCACCAAAATGGCGCCGGCGATCGAGCCGATCAGCGTCAGAAAAATCGTCAGCTTCTGGTCGTTGAGATTCACCGCTCGCCGACGAATGAAGTACAGACTGGCGGAGAAGGAGCCGCCGACCGACTGCAACTTATTGGTCGCCAGCGCCTGCGCCGGAGGAACCCCCACTGCCAGCAAGGCCGGCACCGTCAGTAATCCGCCGCCGCCGGCGATGGAGTCGATAAACCCCGCCAGCAGCGCTACCGCAAACAACACCCCGAGCATCTCGGGGCCAATGACGAACCAGTCCATGTGTTATTCCGCTGAGAAATGGTGATCCAGCAATGCCTGACAGGTCGGCGGTAACGGCGGCGGCACGGGTTTGCCCGGCTTCGCGTTCGGCTGATGCGGTACGAACCAGCTCGCCAGTTCGGCGCCGCAGCCGTCGCCCGGCGGCGGCGTATCCTGCTCCTGGCACTCCAGGCTGCCAGCCGGACAACGCAGGCGCACGTGCATGTGCGCACGGTGGCCGAACCACGGCCGCACCTTGTGCAACCAGGCTCGATCGGCGCCGGCGTCCAGGCACAGGCGCTGCTTGATCGCCGGATTGACGAAGATGCGCGTCACCTCCGCATCCTGTGCCGCCAGCTTAATCAGCGACTCAATTTGCGGTTGCCATTGGCGCGCCACCACCTGCTTGCCGTCGCCCGACACCAGGTCGATCGGCTGCGGCTTCAGCAATTGCTGCGCGCTCCAGCGTTGGCGCGGCAACTGCAGCCAGATGTCAACATCGAGCCCCGACTGGTGGCTGGCGTGGCCGCTGCTGAAGCGCCCGCCGGCCGGCATCGCCATGTCGCCGATCAGCACCGTGCCCAGCGCTTTCTGATTCGCCTGGCTGCTGAGACGCTGAATGAACGCCAGCAGATCCGGGTGGCCGAAATAGCGGCGCTGGTCGGTACGCATCACCTGGTAGTTCGGTGAGTTCAGCGGCAGCGGCTGCGCGCCGATGACGCAACCGTTGGCGAAACCGCCCACCGCCTGCGGCGCGCCGGCCACCGGATGGTCGATTTTCTGCCACGGCGTCAGCGCCATGGCGGAAGCGGAGGCCGTCAGGGCCAGCAGGCCCAACATCCAGTTTTTCATGGCGATTACCAGCGCGGCACGTCGGAAACCACATCACCGTTTTGCGCACGCTGGCGCAGCAGGTGATCCATCAACACGATCGCCATCATCGCTTCGGCGATCGGCACGGCGCGGATGCCCACGCACGGATCGTGGCGACCGCGGGTCACCATTTCCACCGCTTCGCCCTGGCGATTGATGGTGCGCCCCGGCACCATGATGCTGGAGGTCGGTTTCAGCGCCAGATGCGCGATCACCGGTTGGCCGCTGCTGATGCCGCCGAGAATGCCGCCGGCATGGTTGCTCTGGAAGCCTTCCGGGGTGATTTCATCGCGGTTTTCGCTGCCGCGTTTGGTCACCACGGCGAACCCGTCGCCGATCTCCACGCCTTTCACCGCGTTGATGCTCATCAGCGCATGCGCCAGATCGGCGTCGAGGCGGTCAAACACCGGCTCACCCAAGCCAACCGGCACGTTTTCAGCGATCACGCTGACCTTGGCGCCGATGGAGTCGCCCTCTTTTTTCAGCGCGCGCATCAGTTCGTCCAGCGCTTCCAGCTTGTCCGGATCCGGGCAGAAGAACGGGTTCTGCTCGACCTGATCCCAGTCTTTCAGCTCACAGGTCACGTCGCCGATCTGCGCCAGATAGCCGCGCACCTGCACGCCGAACTTCTGCTGCAGGTATTTCTTGGCGATAGCGCCCGCCGCGACGCGCATGGCGGTTTCACGCGCCGAAGAGCGGCCGCCGCCGCGATAGTCGCGCAGACCGTATTTCTGTTCGTAGGTGTAGTCGGCATGCCCCGGACGGAACACGTCTTTGATGGCGCTGTAGTCTTGCGAGCGCTGATCGGTGTTTTCAATGATCAGACCGATGCTGGTGCCGGTGGTCACGCCTTCGAATACGCCGGAGAGAATGCGCACCTGATCCGGTTCGCGACGCTGGGTGGTGTAACGCGAGGTGCCCGGACGACGGCGGTCCAGATCGTGTTGCAAATCGGCTTCGGTAAGCGGGATGCCTGGCGGCACGCCGTCGACGATACAACCCAGCGCCACCCCGTGAGATTCACCGAAGGTGGTGACGCGGAAAATCTGCCCAATACTGTTTCCTGCCATCACGGCTCCTTACCGTTAGTCTTTTATCGTTATGAGGCCCGCCATACGGGCCTTGGAAATGCGGCTTAGCTGCGATAGAGGCTGAAGTGTTCCTTGCAATCCACCAGTTGCTGCTTGGTCAGCATGAACACGCCGTCGCCGCCGTTTTCGAACTCCAGCCAGGTGAACGGAATGTCCGGATATTGTTCCATCAGATGTACCATGCTGTTGCCCACTTCACAAATCAGCACGCCGTCGTCGGTCAGGTAGTCCGGCGCGCAGGCCAGGATGCGGCGCACCAGCTTCAGGCCGTCGCTGCCCGCCGCCAGGCCCAGTTCCGGCTCAAAGCGGAACTCCTGCGGCAGATCCGACATGTCTTCCGCATCGACGTACGGCGGGTTGGTGACGATCAGATCGTACTGGATCGCGGGAACGTCGCGGAACAGATCGGAACGGATCGGGATCACCTGATGTTCGACGCCGTGCGCCTGAATATTGCGCTCGGTTACCGCCAGCACTTCGCTGGAGATGTCCACCGCGTCCACTTCCGCTTCCGGGAAAGCGTAGCCGCAGGCGATGGCGATGCAGCCGCTGCCGGTGCACATGTCGAGGATATGGCGCGGCGGGTGCGGGATCAGCGCGCTGAAACGATCGTTGATCAGCTCGCCGATCGGCGAACGCGGCACCAGCACGCGCTCGTCGACGTAGAATTCCATGCCGCAGAACCAGGCCTTGTTGGTCAGGTAAGCGACCGGGATGCGTTCGTTGACGCGGCGGATCACGCGCTCAACGATGCGATGGCGCTCGCTGGAAGTCAGACGGGCGGTGTGCATGTCCTCCGGAATGTCCAACGGCAGGAACAGGCTTGGCAGCACCAATTGCACCGCTTCGTCCCACGGATTATCGGTTCCGTGACCATAATAGATATTGGCGGCGTTGAAGCGGCTTACCGTCCAGCGCAGCATATCTTGAATGGTGTGCAGTTCGTTCACTGCTTCGTCGACGAAAATTTTGTCCAATTTGCCCTCCGGCAGGCGCTGTGTTTCATGATTTAGCCGCATAGTTTGCCATGAAGCCCGCGACAAATCACGCTTGCCCCTCGCGCTTTTCACTCTGGCCCGAGTTTTGCGTCGACAGCGCTCATTCACAAGGTAAACTAGCGAAATAAACGATTTCCGGTGAATGAAGCATGAAGAACAAGCCCCCTCTGAGCAAAGACGAACAACAGCTCTTCAGAGAGTCGGTGGCGGGCGCGAAAAAGCTGCGCCAGGACACCATCGTCCACCGCCCGCCGAAGCCCAAGGTCAAACAGATTGCGCCGCAGCGATTGCTGCAGGAGCAGGTCGATGCCAGCTATTATTTTTCAGATGAATACCAGCCGCAACTGGAAGAGGAAGGCCCGACGCGCTACGTGCGCCCCGGCAGCAGCCCGTATGAGCTGAAGAAGCTGCGACGCGGCGATTATTCGCCGGAACTGTTTCTTGATTTGCACGGCCTGACCCAGCTGCAGGCCAAGCAGGAGCTGGGGGCGCTGATCGCCGCCTGCAAACGCGAGCACGTGCACTGCGCCTGCGTGATGCACGGGCACGGCAAGCACATCCTCAAACAGCAAACGCCGCTGTGGCTGGCGCAGCATCCCGACGTGCTGGCGTTCCATCAGGCGCCGAAGGAATGGGGCGGCAACGCCGCCATCCTGCTGTTGGTGGAACTGGCCGAGTAGTTCCTGCAAAAACGACTCAGGGCGATGTCAGACATCGCCCTGAGTTTATTCCGCACCGCATCCGCGGTTCACACTTTGGCCATCACCTGCGACGGGCTGACCTGCCATTCAAACTTGCCGTAGCTGCCGTCGGCCGGCAGATCGACGTTGGCAATCGCCGAGGTCGCGAACATCGGCGGGCACTCGCCCGGGCACAGTTCAGCCACCAGATACCCCACCAGCGGCAGGTGCGACACGATCAGCACCGAGCTCACCCCTTGCATCGCCAGCGCCTGAAGATAGCTGCCGACCTGTTCGGCGTTGCCGCCCGGCGTCAGCTCGGGCAGCACTTCTTCGCCCTCCGGCAGCGTCAAGGCTTCACGCACCGTCGCCAGCGTCTGTTCGGCCCGCAGATAGGGGCTGACCAGCACGCGTTCAATATCCACAGACTTGGTGTTCAACCAGGCCGCCATCTGACGGGACTCGTCGCGGCCGCACAGGGTAAGGGGCCTTACCGCATCGCTGGCTGCCTCGAGCGCCGCCTCTCCGTGACGCATAATCAAAACTTGCATATTGCACCGCTGTTGTTGACAAAGTAACGCTATACAGAAACGCCGTGCGTGCTGTACCGCCGAGTTTTCCAACCCAAAGCCAAAGCTTTAAAACGATAACGCGCCGTCTCTTTATGGCGGCCGGGCATTTTGCCTGAAAGTTTGCCTAAAGAAAATGCTGTTTTTTACAGCAACCCTCCCCGGGCAAACCTCGATTGCTCACAGAACAATCAATTCAACGGGTTAAATTTTAACCTTGCCGCCATGAAATTTATTGATGAC
>NZ_JVEL01000467.1:0-1513 GCF_001076875.1 Serratia sp. 506_PEND | reverse complement strand
TGGTGCGCTGAGACTCAAGTTGATTAATGTGATTTTTCAGCATGATCCTGGCATACAACGCCGGTGCCAGCGCTTTCGGCGCATCCCCACCTCCGGCTCTTATGAATATCGATTTAATGTGCAACGGTGCGAGCCGGAGATTACCAATCTGGTTATTTTGCACATCGTTATCCAAATGAATAACGCCATAACCGGTGGGAAGCGGCCCGTTGACACACTCCCACACGTAAACGTCGAGGCGCATTCGCTTACCGTTGGCGTAGATATATTTCAGCCCTTTACCCGTTCCATGTCTGCATTTTTGATTCCATCCTCTGCCAGCCATTGTTTTCTTGATGGCGTCTACGGTTTTTTTATCACCAAACCGCTCATTAAACATCTGCGTCAATTTTTTCCATCCAACCGCTCTATTGGCAAAAAGGTAAGTTAATTGCTGTTCGCTATAATGAAATTGTTTTGCAACATACCGATCTAACCCACGCTGACGTAACACTTCTCTCATCGTGCCTTGTCTTTTATTTGTCCCAAATTCGTAGTTGAACAAATCGGTAATTTCGCGAAACGTTTTCCCTTTGCAATGAACTTCCAGAAATAAATTTTGCGCGTCAGTATATTTTTGGCTCATTCTTCTATCCCCAACACTTTAGGCACCCGACCCGCATAACCGTCATACACTGCTCTTTGCGCGTCGAGCGCTACGCGGTACGTTTGGATCACCGTCCCAGCAACCTCAGACATGGCCTTGGCGCGGGCGATTTCTTCCTGTAGCGCTTCACCTTTCAGTTCTGGGCTGGACAGACTCTCCAGCATCATGAACTGGTGATTAACCAAATCAGCGAGTGTATTTTTCATGCCGCACCACCAAGCCGAAGCTGTTCAGCACCATCCACACCGTGATTCAGCCTGGCATTTTGCCCAGCACGGAACCCGGCACCGCGTGCAYCATCATCACCGCGTACCTTTTTGGCATCCCGAGGCGTAACAGACGTAAATCCCTCGCTAATCTTCTGGAAGTAAACCGCCATCAAATCCTGCTCTGCAGGGGTAACCGCAAACTCTTCAATCGCCTGGTAGGCACCATGCACCCACGCCTCGCAGAACGCATCAGCCCGCCCAGTCTTGGTGGCGCGCTTGATACTCTTACGCTGCCCAGCGCTAAACTCACGGCGCGCCGACATCATCTGGCGCGTCAGTACATCGAAGGCATACGCTGCCACCTGCGGCCGCTCCGCAGGACCAAAGAACACCACGATGCGCTTGCCATTACGCCCGGACAGATAACTCTGAACGCCAAAGGCTCGGCGAATAATCTCGATGAGCATAGCCATATAGCGGGGGATATTTACGGCATTGGACGGCGCACCGGCGCTGCTGGCCTCGCTGACTTCTGTTAACGCCACATCGGTCTCGGTCAACTGGTGCTCCCGCATCAGCTTCTGTGCCCGCTCCAGCGCCAGCGCCGCCTCGTTCGGATTGGTGTTTTTACGCGCCAAATTCATGAGTTTTTTAATTT
>NZ_JVEL01000466.1:0-22042 GCF_001076875.1 Serratia sp. 506_PEND | reverse complement strand
GTAAGCACGTGGTGAACTCACCTTGCGTTGCAAGGTGAGTTTGTGTTTTGGATTTTCAGAGGACTAACGGAAGGTATTGCCGGCGTACGGCAGCAGCTCATTCAACCGCCGGTTCGGCCACGACGGCAACCGCGTCAGTACATCACGCAACCAGGCATACGGCTCCAAACCGTTCAGCTTTGCCGTCTCCAGCAGACTCAGGATATTCGCCATTCGCTGACCCGCTCGCAGACTGCCTGCGAAGAGCCAGTTCTTGCGCCCAACCGCCACCGGACGTATCACGTTCTCCGCCCGGTTGTTGTCTATCGGTACCCGACCATCCTCCAGATAGACCAGTAACGCCGCCCATCGCTTCAACGTATAGTCGATGGCCTTGCGTATCCCCGAGTTTGGTGCCGTCTTCTGCTGCTTCACCTGTAACCAGCTTTCGAACGCCTTCAACCGCGGTTTGGCATAACGGTGTCGCCATCGTCGTCGTTGTTCTGCCGGGCGCTGCTTTATCCGTCGCTCCAGGTTGTACAGCTCGCGGATAGTGGCCAGGGCGATTTCTGCCACCGGACTGCCGTTCGCCTTGTGCTGGTCGAAGAACTTCCGACGCACATGCGCCCAGCAGCCGGCTTCCTTCACGCTACCTTCGTCGAACAGCGCCCGGTAACCGGCATAGCCGTCCACGACCAACGTACCCTGCCAGCTATCCAGCATCGCGCTGGCATAGGTGCCACTGCGGCCCGGCTGGCAGTCATACAGCACCACCGCCCTGTCTGCCCCGGCGGCGCTGACGTAGGCCCACAGATACCCCTTCTGGCTGTGACCTTTTTCGGGATTGAGCAACAGTAACGGTGTCTCATCCGCCTGCAGTACCGCTTGCTGCAGCAGGTCCTGCCGCAGGGCGTCGGCCAGTGGCTTCAGTGCCGCCCCCACCGCACCGAACCAACCAGCCAGCGTGCTGCAGGGAATATCGATACCGTGACGCAGGTAGATTTTCTGCTGACGGTATAGCGGCAGATGGTCACTGCATTTGGCTACGGTGACCTGGGCCAACAACCCCGGACCGGGCTGGCCTTTTTCGATAAGCTGAGGCGGTAAGGGAACGGTATGGACGGTTTCACAGCAGGGACAGCTGTAGTGCGGGCGCACCGTGCGATGCACCACCACCCGAGCCGGAATGTACTCCAGCCGTTCGCTCACCTCATCACGCAGGGGGCGCAGGGCGTGCCCGCAGTCGGGGCAGTCATGACTGCTCAGGTCAAGACGGACCGTTTCACGGGATAACTCTGGCGGCAATGGCTGGCGTTTGGGCGGTGTGCCAGGGAGCGCCTTGCCTGCCGGTAACACCGCCGCCAACTGCTGTTCCAGGTCGGCGGTGTCGGCATCGACATCCTCTTCCGCCAGGCTCCGCTGTTCGCCCTGGAAGGCTTCACTCTTGCGGCCGAAGCGCCAGCGACGGCCGGCCTTCAGCGCGTCTTCCAGGGCCTGGATGTAGTGAGCCTGAGCTTCGAGCAGGGCCAGAGCCCGGACACGTAACTCATGGGGATCTTGTGTGGTAAACAGCGCGTCGATATCCATATCAGCAGCTTGACATAACGGACGGTGATAATCACGTCATATCATGACGTTAACGTTTAACGTCTCAGGTTTCCCAGCCCGGCAGGTCAAGCCCCTCAACCTGTTGCCAGTCTACCCCCTTGGTCAGCCAGGCGAACTGCTCTGCCGTCAGCGGCCAGGCGGTATCCCCGGGGCGGGGCCAGGTGAAGTGGCCCTGATGCAACCGGCGGGTGCACAGCCAGACGCCGTGCTTGTCCCACTGCAACACTTTGATGCGTGAGCGTGCCTTGTTGCAGAAAACCACCGCGGTTCCCGGCGGTAAGGGCGAGGGCAAGTGTTCATCGGCCAGCCGGGTCAGGGTATCAATACCCCGGCGCATATCGGTCGGCTCACGGGCCAGCCAGATGGCATGAGGCATTAGCATAGGTTGAGCTCCGCCATGATGGCCGGCAACTGGCTGGGCTGGCAGGTGATGGAGCACCGTTTTAAATTCAGGGTAATGGCGGGCATATGCGGGTCTATGTTGGGGAGGGATAGCGGTGCCTCTTCAGGGGCAACAGTCACCGGAATAAAAGGGGGTTCAGCGGCCGGTGACGTTGGGATTTTGGTCCACTTGCCGACCCAGTTGCAAAAGGTTTTGACATTGAGATGGTGTTGCAGGCTGTACTGAGTGCGGGACAGGCCGCTGAATTGCCAGTCGGCGACATGTTGCTGCTGTTGTTGGAGGGTATGGCGAGATTTTGGCATGGGGGAACCTGCGTAGTGAACATGAGGTTCAAGCGTGCCGAGTCGCACAAGGATTAACAATGTGAGTTCACCGCGTGCTTACGAACAGGTAGAGTGTTTCGTCGGTATGTCTGCGACCGCCGATCGCCGCCAGCCCCGTTCCCGCCTGACGCGCCGGCAGAGCAGGGCACTTTTTACGTTCCGCACGTCCCACCTTGTCTAAAATAGAGTGGTAACAACTTCCGTTTATTTCGAATTTTTTTACCTCAGTATCGGTGCATCGGCGATTTATTCCCGTGGCGCTCGGTCTCCCAGGCTGTCAAAATAGACGACATCGGCAAGATTGCGCTACGCGAAAAATTTAAAGCGGGCAGGGGGGATTACCTTGCAGATTTTTCACAGCGCACCGATGTAATACATCTGTATTTCAATTTAAAACACCGCCAGGGCATGTGATCATCGGCAACCGGCCAGGCACAGACCACATGCTGGCACCCAACACACCGATGGCAATATCCCAGCCTGCCGGTGGTCACCGGGGGATAATGTAATTCAACAGAATTACACATGTAATACAAAAGACATACAGAAACATTCTTCAGAGGGGGAACCATGTTGATGACCAGCACTGATCGGCCGGTTGCCGTGACACAGTACGAGACCGCACTCGCGCTGCGGCACATAGGAGCTCCTGCAACCTTACCTCCCTAAATACCTGCTGGCGCCCGAGGTGGTGGTGTTGCTTCATTATCTGCCTGACGAGCGGCAGCGCATGTTGTATGCCACGTTGTGGAACACCGACGCACGCATTACCGAAGCCCTGACGTTGACGCCGGAAGATCTGCAGCTCGAGGGACCTCACCCCTGTGTTCGGCTGCGCACGCTGAAACAGCGCCAGCGGGGCAGGGGACGGCCATCGGCAGATGAAAAGATAGCCCGGATAGTGCCTCTGTTCGATGCCGGCTACGTCGATCAGTTGCGCCGGTTCCTGGCGACATTCCGCCCCGGCCGGCGACGCCCCTTGTTTGACGTCAGCCGGAAAACGGCCTGGCTGTGGCTGCAGCAGGCCGTCGCGCGCGCCAGGGAGGAGGGGATTGAATTTGCGCTGCCGGCCATTAATCCCAAGACGCTCCGGCACAGCTTTGCGATGCACCTGTTCTTCAACCACGTACCGCCGAAAGTGCTGCAGACCTACATGGGCCATGAACGTTATGAAAGCACGGAGGTTTACCTGAAGGTATTTGCGCTGGACGTGGCGCCGCAGCTGGGGGTGACGTTCTCGCTGGATCACCGCGAATACACGCACCTGCCGATGCAAAAATAGAATACGTATGTATTACACTGGTAATTCATAATGATGTGATATTGTATTACATTATATGTGCTGAAGCAGATGATGAGCGGGTGTTTATCCCGAGCAAGAACGTCGGTGCCACCTGTGTTAGCATGACTGCCATCCGTTATTTCGTGTGTCAGGATCATCAGGGAGAGTCATGTTGGGAGAGTTTAAGACGTGAAAATTGATGAGGTGGAAAAATGGCGTCCTTTCACCGATGCGGAAGGGAACACCTGGGACCTTTCCTTTCTCGACGCCCACGAAGTGATCTATACGCACCGCGGCGAGGGTAAGGCGGACAAGGTCTATAAATTCATCGTATCCTACTCGTTTCACTGCTTTTGCAAAGATTACCCGGAACAGAGCGAGGAGGAGAAGCGGGCGCTGATGTATCACTCGCCTAAAGAGTCACGTCCGTTCTGCAAAAACCGCTACGGCCTGGCGCAGCGCTACCTTAAAGACATGATACTGTCGTTGGATCGCCAGCGAATTATCCATGCCGGCTATGGCAGCTATGCGGTGATCGAGGCATTGAATGACGAGGGCGAGCGCTGCTATTACCACGTCCCCTTCAAAGCGTTCCGGGAACGGAAGAAACTCCGAATACACGTGACCAGCGCCTATGCGGTTGATGCCAAGCCAGGGGGAGGGAAGGTGGGTTTCTTTGTTATTGCCAGCAAGTTGTTGGCCGGAAAGCCGTTACCACACCCCTGAAATAACAAAACCCACCTTAAGGTGGGTTTCGCCAGAGAGAACTCTGGTATTCAGAAGCGCCTTTACCGGACTTGGCCTGACCAACTTACGTTGGTAGCGGGATGTCTGGATTAACCAGTCTGCTGCATCCTTAACCATATTATAGAGACCTCGTGCGTTATTGCAATCTAATATATCTGATACAGTGTTATATCGCTTGATGCCAGGATAATGATCACAAAAGAAATACATCTGTATTACATTTTGTGCAATGCGTTGCTGGTCACTGCCCGGATTGCCAGTTACACTGAATGGTGATGGATCGCAGAGTTCCTTTAACCATTCGTCAAAACGGGCAGGGCAGACAACGTTGTTAGACAAAACCAAATCCGTTACTACGGATAACACCACCGCAGCACTCAGCCATCTGGCGTTCTGTGCCCTGGCAGCATTGGGGCTGGCCCGCCAGGACGGCATCGTTGGCACACCCTACGCCGAAAATCTGTTCCTGATCCGCTGGCTGGCCACCGCCCAAAAACAGAAGCGATTTCCCAGAAGCGTCGCCGTGGATATCATCTGGCTGCTCGAACGTGGCCGTAAACACGGGCCGGCCGGTAAACTGCGCCAGCATCTGGAATACCTGTGGCGCTCCTGCAGCGTCAATCTCGCCGCGCAGTCCGATTTGTTCCGGCTCACTTACGCGACTGAAACCCTGAAAGATTGGGGATGGGACAACTATGTGATTGATGCCCGCGAGTGGCGGTCGGAAACCACACTCACGCCGTCCCAGCAAAACGGTTTTTACGTCGAAAAAACGGCGCTCAATGCCGCCTTCTCTCAGGATGGCCATCACCTGCAGCCGGTCTCTTTTCGCATTGTCGGCGACGCCGATACGTTCATTCAGGTCATGGCAGAGTATGGACTGCAGGCCCGCCTTGCAGACAGCAAGCCGACATATCAGACGGTAACACTGGAGTCAGGCGAGCACAGCAACGCGCCAGCCTGACATCCCTACGGTTGGATACAGTTGAGGAATTAAACGGTACGTATTTCTAGAAGGGGCATACCCAGTTGACGCCCAACAGTAGTGGTGGCTTATCACCGTCGGCGCGCTCCGTGAGCATTTGTGGATCAGCGTTGCCGAGGCTATCCTGATCGCGTCAGGCTAATCTTGGTTTCCCACGCGCCAGAAGCCGGGGACCGCCACACTAGATAGATCAATCACCTTGCCCCGCCCCCCTCAATGACTATGATCACCCTCGCAGTTTCCTGGCGCAAACATCACTCATCTGATAATAAGCAACCATATAGCCACGCAGTTAAATTACCGAACGGCGGTTTCCGGCTGATCCTATTTTCTAGATTATGGCAACTTTCCGGAAGTGTACCACGGCAGGAAAATAATCACAGCGCGGTTTTCGCGCCGGGGATCGACGTTAACGATCACCCCGACAAAACACAACATCTAGAAGAAAAATCAGCTGAACAAGTGGCACATGTTGTGTTTTGTGGGGCGACGGGGGAGGGTGACGATCCGCGGATCAGGGACTGCCAGAAATCGGATCTGAAGCGAAAAACACAGAAAGTTACATAGGTAAAACATATCCATATGTCACACATCTGCATATGTATCACCTATACACAAGTAACACATTGACCTATACTGAACCTATGCTGATGGGCTATGAAGCCATAAACCAGGAGGACATCATGCGAACCGTATCCATTTTTAAAAACGGCAACAACCGCGCCATCCGTCTGCCCCGCGATCTGGATTTTGAGGGGGTGAGCGAGCTGGAGATCGTCCGGGAAGGGGACAGCATCATTCTGCGTCCCGTCCGGCCGACCTGGGGCTCCTTTGCGCAGCTAGAAAAAGCTGACGCAGATTTTATGGCGGAGCGGGCGGATGTGGTCAGCGACGAGGGGCGATTTGACCTGTGAACAAGACCTATATGCTCGACACCAACATTTGTTCGTTCATTATGCGCGAACAACCGCAAGCCGTAATCAAGCGGCTTGAGCAGGTTGTTCTACGTAACCACCGTATCGTGGTCTCGGCCATCACCTATGCCGAGATGCGTTTTGGGGCGATTGGCAAAAAGGCCTCGCCGCGCCGCGCGCAACTGGTCGACGCCTTCTGTGCCCGCCTCGATGCCATACTGCCCTGGGATCGGGCAGCCGTGGACGCCACCACCGAGATCAAGGCCGCCCTGGCCGCGGCCGGGACACCAATCGGCCCGAACGACACGGCGATCGCCGGGCATGCTATTGCGGCCGCCGCCATACTGGTAACGAATAATACGCGGGAGTTTGCACGGGTGCCGGGTCTCATACTGGAAGACTGGGTGAAGTAAGCTGAGGGTTTCAGGGATCAGCCCGCATCACGCCCGGTCGGCTATTTCAGCGTGCCGGGTAGTTTGTTTTTAAGGGTGCTAAGCCGGTCAAACCTTCAGGCGTAAATCCCATCCAGCTGATGAACACTCCTCGTGTGCAGGTCGCTTTGGTGCTGAGTTTTCCTTCAAAGATGTGAAGATCGGCAGCCGGTGTCCTGTTCTGATGCCATTTTGCATCCATCAGGTAAAAATCATCATTCAGTCGAAAGCTGCCGTCATTCTGTTCGCCGGTATTGCGAAAAGACGAATGGGGGCCAGCTTAAAGGCACTGAACAGTTCAGCCAGCCAGGTTTCGAGCCGGAACGCCCGTGGATGCGGTGCCAGTGTTTTCATCGCGGATAAGTAAAGACCAGTCAATCCCGTGCCATACCAGGACAGGCTTAATGCCCCTGCGGTATCAGGTCGGTATTTTTCAGACGGGAAATCAATGCCAGAAAGTCATTCCGAATTTGTTCAACCTGCTCAGGCAGGGACTCCGTTTTATATTACCAGAGGGCACTGAGGCCCCCGCAAGGCGGTCTCACAATCCACCTGTTTTAGTAAGCTTCTGACGCGTTTGGCTTTTGATGATCCCTCCTCCTGATACCGCTCATCATCAATATCGATGTTCAGTTCTTCATCAAAAAAACGGACAACGCGCGGTTAGAGAAATCCAGTATCCAGGCTGGATCGCTTTCAAATACGAGATTGAACAGTCTCAGATCCTGCATTTTCAATTTCACGCCAGTCTCCTGTTTTTTCACAGTATAACGGGAAGGAATGCAGGAGGTAATGCGTAACGCTCTATACGTCAGCTTAGGCGTTTTCCGACTTTGCCTGATTCGGATCCGACTCGGCAGCCCGTAAATATCCATATGCAGACTCCCTAATTATCGCAATTATAAAAACCTCTGTTAATCCGCCAGTCATTGGATTCTGAGAAAGGAGTACATTGCTCTGAACCTGAACCCGTTTGCTGAGTAGAGCTGGCGAGTGATCACAGAAGAAAAGTACCCCCACTGGCCACTGTGCCACGTGCGATAAAACAGTTGAGTAGAACTGTAACGCGAAGGGATATCAACAACGACGCCTCGATGGAAAAGGGTGAAAAACAGTATGGCTGAGCCAGCACACCGCAGACCTCCTCCTGGTGTAGGAGGGACTCCTGCAACAACAACAGGCCTGTAGCGTCTACCTGACCGGTTCGAAGGGACTGCGTAATGGCGTGGTGAAAGGAGCCTGAACCAAACACCGCCAACCCAGGAGCGGTGTGAGCGATGACGCCAGAGATGTTCTTCAATTATCTGGCGGTACACATTAACGGCCAGAAGGTAGATGATAAAAAACCGTTATTTAATATCGGCCTAAACAATGCGGCGACAAATACAAACTGAAACCGGCGTACTGAACCATACCGCCGGTGCAGAAGTCAACGATGCGTATACCACAATCACACTCAACCGCGACATACTGAACAACATTCTCCTGAACAAAGTGACGCTGAAACAGACGCTGGATAACGACGAGTCAAGATGAGTGGCAAGATCGCTAATCTCGACGCCATGCTCGCATACATGGGTAAATGTGAATCCTGGATCCATATTGTCACACCTTAAATAAGACTCCCAGCGGATAAGTATACCTGCAGGGAGTACATAACTCATGGCATGACTCGTAGTCTACATTACAGAAGTAAGATACTTTCCGCTTGGCGTGGTGAAATGGTCAAATAAAGTAAAGCAACCCTCTGCGAAGGCTGCTTTTACACGATTATGACCAATAGGCAGGGTGAGGTAAGCGGTAGTACTGGTGCTTTCTTTTGGAATTGTGTTTCCAACTTTTGGCCACGTCATATGCATCCGAAGAGTAATCATCCCATGGGTCTGCCAGTCGCTTTCCGCGGGCAGCCCTCAGCTTCATTGGATATTCTTTATATTCAATAAGGTGGAGATAAAAAAAACTTTTTTCCTGCCGAGTGCTGAAACGCTTGAATAGCCAGTTTTTGAGTAAAGGGTAATAAACCCCAAAAAAACGACATCCAGGGTATGTGACAGCGTACTTGTACTGCTGTTTCAGTTTTTTCATGACACTTCCAGTGTTAGTTAACGATACCTAGAAGTGATCCTCTGCATAGTAGTTCATGATGCCCCTAATAAATCCTGCCTATAGTAGCCTGGAATTTACCGGTGAGGATACGGTAAAAGCACGCTTTCGGCTCAGTGTGCCAATTTTCCTTCTCTACGGTGGCGCCGGGTACGTTGTGGACTTATCCGACACGATCCGTCAGCGAAAACGCCAGGGGTGAGTCCCCAGGAGGAAATCTGGGGGCGGAATACCTACCAGCAAAACGTGAAGGACGATCACGCAGCATCCGTAATCCCTCTCTGTACGTAACTCCAGGGGGACTCGACGTCAAACACCATGTCTGGTGACCGCTGCGCTTCAATCAGTACATTGCATCGACGGGATAGGCCTTTACTCCTCACATGACATAGGCAGGAATGACATACAGCCTATTGGAGTACCCACAATATTGGTAATTGCGGATCAGGATTTATCAAGTGGGACCATGGTCCCACCTAACGAAATCCCCCTGTTATAGGCGAAGATAAAAGAAGGATAACGGATAAATGGGACCGTGGTCCCACTTCATGGATTAGCGGTTTTGCGGTTTTGCGATTTTGCATGCTCATCAAGCAGCGTTTCAATACGTTCAATCAACGAGGCAGGCACATCCGTCAGATGAAAGGAAACCGCATTATCCGAGTATTTAGCCTCAATACCGACGGCAAACTTTCGCACGGTGACATCGGGTTTTGTCCTGGTAACCGGCATCAGGCGTTTGAGCAGTTCTTCGGTACTAAAGGTGACACCTTCAGATTGCTGTTCATGCAGCACTTGAGTCAGCAGCTTTAGCGCGGCAAAATCAGACTCATGAAACCTGTAAAGCATTTCGCCACTACGGGCGCTCAGTTCATTCGGGTTCGCAAACAACTGTAAGGTTTCAATGGGCAGTTCGGCGGTTTTTATACAGCGCTGAATAATCTTGCGTGAGATGTTCTCTGCGTCGGCGAGATGGCTGACGTTGCCATTAAATTCAGAAAAGAGCCGGCGGGCATAGCGTAATCCACGCTCATACGCACTGGTTGGTCGATAATCATTTCCAATCTGAGATAACCAGCGCATTTGCGCATCGTTCAACTCACCGACGAGAACTTTGTACTCGCTACCAGTCAGCAGGGCGGCCTTACGACGTCGACTGCCATCGGCAATTTCGACAAGGCCATTCTGATAACGCCCAAAAGCAGGGGACTGCTGGCCTGACGTCAGAAACGAGGGCAACAAATCATCAAGGGAAGATTCGGTTAATAAGTCCTGAATACGTTCGTTGCCGGCAAAGATGGTCGTTTTGACTTCTATCTGATCCGAAGTGATGGTTTTCAGAACAAAGGTCACCTCCTCCCCACATACCGGCAGAGTGATACTGTTTCCTTTCATCGCGCTAACACGTGAAGACAGTTGGCTTACTGCGGGCGCCGAAGGCGAAAGATCGCGATCTTTGGCCGGGGCCGCATGAGTAGCTTCGTCAAAGTTGATCGTCGGTGCATGACGTAATACAGGGGCTCTTTTCATTACGCATTCTCCCAACGCGTTTTGATTAATCGATGATAAATCTCAGCACACACCGGCTCCCAAATGGACACCGCGTTACGCCAGGCAGCCGGCGTTGAACGTTGATTCGCCGCCTGCTCAAAAACGGTACGCATCCTCACCTGACCTTTGCCGACTTCATCTGTCACACGCACAACCTCCTTCAGCACCATCCCGCCCCAGGCGTTACGGATTTGGTCATCCATCCATTGAGATTGGCTGCCGACGGCATTACTGAATTTCGTGATCAGGACGCGAACATCGGGTTCAAAACCGTTCAAGTCAATATTGAGCATCAGATCGCGCAACATGGTAAAGAACTGCAGGGTAGAGACATAGTCATACAGTTCCGCCGGTGTAGGAACGACAATGACATCGGCAGCACAGGCGACATTAATTGTCCCTATCCCCAGGTTGGGAGCACTGTCCAGCACGATCACATCATAACTGTCCCACACTGATTCAATGGCTGCCCGAAGAAGAAGGTGCGGTGCCACAGGGAGTTTCCCTGCATCATGCAACGGATAAATTTCGGATTCGATACGGTGTACAGCCAGGCAAGAGGGAATGATGTCCAGGTTAGGCCAGCATGTGGGTTTGATGGCATAAGCCGCATCGTCACGTTGGCCCATATAATAAGGGAGAAGGGTGTCTTCGGGATGAATATGCAAATCCGGAACATACCCATGATAAAGCGACGCGGTTGCCTGAGGATCTGTGGCATCAATCAATAAGACACGTAATCCCTGTAATGCCATCCATTGAGCGATGTGGACCGATGTGGATGTTTTGTAAGCGCCCCCTTTATGCGCAGCGACTGCAAGGACAACAGGATCCTGTCCGACCGGCCTGGTTGGGCGGGTCCCGAACACATCTCTCATGGCATTGATTTGCTGTATCGAATATCCGGTGCGCTGCTCAACGCGTCCGATCATCGCGGTTTCCGGGGAGGGCAACTTTCCTGATTCTTCATAGTTTCGGATCGTTTGCGCCGTGACCCCCACCAGTTCTGAAGCCTCAGTGATCCGCCAACGCCGAGTAATCGCTCGAGCTTGAGGACTGTCATCACCAAATTGCGCTTTCGCAATTTCCTGTGTCATAAATTGGCCACGTTCGATACAACGATCCAGCGTTGACTTGAGATCCATGTGATTCCTTACTCTAATTTTGCACCTTTATAGTAAAACACCAACAAAAGTGCAAAACAACAGTTAAAGCGCATAAGGTGACAAATAAGGCATAAAAGCGACGTCTGTCAGCAGAAGACAGATCTAACGAGCTCATGAAGACGTTAACCAAAGGGATAGAATTAACAAGATATCCGAAGGATATTTGTTATTTTATTCTTTTTAACTTTCTCTTTGTCAATGAAATAATTCAATACTATCAGTGATATACAGTATGACGCGTGGAGGTTTTTTCTGTTTGCAGTGGATCCATTTCATGATCCACGTGGATCCCTTTTATGCCTTATGAAGAAGAAATTTCTGTTGATAAATTAAGATGTTGGACACTAAACGGCAATATTATTGCTACAGGATCGGTCTGAATCATCATTATGTACCTTGAGAGGTCAGACGCAAAGGTGGAGCTTTTTTCTGTTGCTTTTTTCTGTTGCCTCTTTCTTTACTGCACAACAGGTTACTCTCATCAGTGGAGAGATTTCCTGTTAGAGGTGAGTTATAAGTGGAGTGATTTTATGTGCGATGCAGTGAAGATCTGTGGAGACATTTCCTGTGGTTGGGTTCGAGAGCTGTTTGACTTGATGTGTGTGGGGAGGGAAGGGGGCCAATAATGGTGGAAGGATTTTCTGTATGAGTTGGCGGTATTGGGAGGAGGACTTTCCTGTTCATGTAACAAACGAAGGTGGAGAGATTACCTGTAAGGCCGTCAGGAAGGGGGGGCAAATTTCCTGTTAAAGGGGCCGGAAAGTGTGGAATGATTTTATGTGTATGCCATTCGGCACGTTGAGATCTTATTCTGTATTCAGTTTCTTCTGATATCGGCTTTTATTCGGAGGCTTGTCTGAAGAAAGGGGAGGGAGAGTATTCAGAGCATTTCTATGAGTGGAGAGACTTCCTGTTCGTGCGCGGTAAAGGTGGAGTTTTTATCTGTGGCGCCACGATGTCATTGCGCATCCTGACATGGGCGTTGGGAAGACAGGTGGAATCATTTCCTGACGTGGGTAAATTTGTTGTGAGGAATATCATGGTTCAAGGTGGAGATTACGATTTACGCGCCCCTTCCTAATGTGGAATAATGTTTTGGTGTTTCCACATTATGGATAGAGCGAATGAATCATGACACATTGACGGTGGTGCAGGGGAACGATCTTCTTGAAGGCGCCTATGGCGTCACTCTGGACGAGATGCGCCTCCTGAACCTGGCCCTTGCGCAAATTGATAGCAGAAAGCCACAACCAGACATGTTGTACACGCTTTATCCTCGTGATTACCAGCGTATTTACGGTGTCAATCCGACCAGCAGTCACCGACAACTGCGCGATGCCGCTGATAGCCTGATGAAAAAACCGGTGACGATCTACAAAGAAGACCGAAATGGGAAAGTCAGAACGGTACAGCTTTCCTGGTTTTCGCGTCTGGAGTATGTCAGCAATGACGACCACAGTGCGGTCGTGCTGCGTTTTGGTCAGGACGTTGCCCCTTATCTGTTTGAGCTGAAAGAAAGCTTTACCAAACTGGATTTTATAAACCTCGCCAGGCTGGATACCCCTTTCTCGATCCGTCTTTACAGCTGGCTGGTCAAGGCACGTAACCTGACCCGGTATCGGAGCCACGGGACCATAGAAGTGACCCTCGAGCTCGAATGGATGCGAGAAAAAGCTAATCTGCAGGGGAAATACCAGGATTACCGGGACTTTAGACAAAAGCTGCTCCAACCTTCCCTGGATCGGATCAATGCTTCGACCGATATCTCGGTGATTTGGGAGCCGGTGAAGATTGGCCGTTCGGTACATGCCATCAAATTTACCTACGTCGATGAGTCTGCACCGGAAGCGGTGAAACCGATGCGCCCACGTCTGCCACGTCGCCCTCATGTAACAGCCGGATCCGCCGCCGAAGGGGAATGGGCCAGAAAATGTATCGCACTACTGACTCGGTACATGGCACAACTGGAGGCCTACGATCCTAACGAGAAAGTGAGTGTGCCTGATTTACGAAAGCTGGCGGGCTGGTATAAGAAAGTGGGCCTCCGTGACCAGGAAAGAGAAACACTGGACGCCATCAAACTTCGGGCTCAACGCCGAAAGACGGCGGAGTGACATCTCTGATGTGCATCAAGTAAGCTCAGATAAAGCCCATAGCGGTCCGTGCAATATCCGAGACAGACTCATAAGTCGGCGTCGACGATCGCTTCCTTCATCACGGCGATAAAAATGTCCTCCAGAGTCCGCTCGCTGACAGGAGCATTAACACCAGCCAGTATCCTCTCCCGAACGACTTGGATCCGTTGCTCATATGCCCCCCTGGTGTGACACGAATAATCCGATTCATCGGCTCCTCCTCAGACGCCAGGCGGTTCAGGCAAACATGCCGGACCTCAGGTGGCTCAGCGTCACCGGCGTCCTTATAGACAGACTATTGCCATTCCAGAATCCGATTGAACAGTAAGCTCGCAATATGCTGTTTTTGAGATAATACAGCATGAACATGGATCACGCCGGCATTTTCAACCCGTTGCTGACTGTATAGAACACGATAACCATCCGCAGTGTTGCATTCACGGTACTTGGCACATCCCAGGGCCAGGAGTTCAGGACAAACGGGGCTTCCTTCAGGGAATAAGGCCGTTTTTTCTTCAAATTCATCCAACACCTGGGAGAGTATAGACTTTGGTTCGATTTGGCGAGAGCGAAGAAAATGTGCAATGGTTTGCATGGTCATTGTTGCCGTTGCGGAATACCTAAACGTGACTTTTCCCGCCGCCATCACAGACTGTCCAGTAGCTGTTCACGGCTGAAAGAACGTCCCTGCTCGAGATCTTTTTCAGACAAGGTCATCAGTTTGAGCAGCGCGATGCTCTCATCGCGGCGGATGCGGTCATCATAAGACTCGATCACATACGCAGGGTGACCGTTTTGCGTCACGATCAAAGGTTCGCTTAAATCGAGTTTGGCCGCATTTTGTTTCAAATAACTGATCGTCTCGGTTTTCATGATAGATATTTCCCGCAATTACATTTATTAGGTCTAAATATAGACCTAATAAAAACTGATGGCAAGCCGGGAATACACAGTCAGTCATACCCCATAATCCGAGGCTGTGATCCTTCATCGTGCCGAGACCGTTAGTGACAGTGTAACTCAATGGCTATCCCAAACAGTCGCACACGCAGCAAAAGGTGGAGATATTATCTGTTCGGAGTGAGCAGTTGCATAGCCTGTTCAGGGGTCATCTCAAATCGTACGCCCAGCTGGCCAGCGACGTCCAGTGCGAACACCCGGGTGTAGATCTCGGTACTTTTATAGTCCCGGTGCCCCATGAACGACTGCAGGATCTTTGGGTGTACCCGGTTATAGAGCAGATGCATGGCAAAACTGTGCCGAAAGGTATGCGGTGTGATGCTCTCGATAGAGAAGTGCATCCCTTTACGTTGAGCATGGCCCAGGGCGTCTTTCAACCAGTTGCGTGCGGTGTCATCGGAGATCTCCCAGACCGGCTTGGTGATATAGCGGGTAAAGGTGGCCAGATGATCGCGCAGCCGGCGAGCAAAACCGGGATCGAGTAGCGGCACGGTACGCCTGACGGGCGTGTCCTTTCCGGGGCGGCCACGGCGACCGGCGGTCTGGTTACGCTGCTTCAGGGTTCGTAGTACCACAAAAGGTTTCACCGCATCGAGCACAATGTCTTTCGGCGTCACCGCCAGGGCTTCGTTGATCCGTGCCCCGGTATTCCATAAAAAATCAAACAGCATCCGCCGGCGGAGATCGGCGATATTGTCGAGCAACAAGATAATCTCCGGCGCCAGCAGATAGGCTGGTTGGTCGGACAGGTTCAGCGCCATGCGACGCATGGCGACAGCCTGGGAAAAATCAAAATAAGGACTGGGTACCTCATCCCTGTTGTGGGCAGAGGGTTCATACGCAATCAGTGACACAATTCACCTCGTAACCATAGGTTTGCGACGATCAGAAAATTCCTCCACCTTTCCTGATCAGTCGCTCTCGGGAAGGGCGGAGTAAGTCATTTCACCTGATCGCGCTACGTAAAATCTGCAGCACCAGAGCCCTGATAAAAATTTATTTTTCACGTAGCGCAATCTGCTGAAGATTCGCCCATTTTCGTCGAAGGAGGGCGGGTACTGGCAGAAAACTCAGCCTCTATTGTGCCTGAGAACGCCACGGTGATCGTTCGCAATAAATCTGCTGCCGCGGATCTGCAAATCGGTAAAACAGGAGTATAACGGATAAATACCGATAGAAGGGGATCGAAATACTAGCGGCGGCTGACGCCCGTCGAACCGCCGCTAGGGGTTAAAAACACCCTATATGGTGTTTCTGACCGTTTTAAATATACCATATCTGGGTTATCCACAGAAACGGGGGATAACTAATGTACAACTCGGCTTTCCTCGCGTTAACCCTAAGGGGTGATAAATCATAAGTGCGCCTAGAAATTAAGTAAAAAGATTATGTTATGAACTAAATTTATGCTAAAATTTAATTTACTTAATACTATGCTTAAATAAACTATATTTTCCTATCAGGAGATCTCTATTCATGTCCAGCCAAGCTCTCGTCGAACTCGTGTTAAAAAACCTTGATTGTAGCCAGAAGGCGTTGGCAGAACGTCTCGGTATCTCACCGGCACAGGTCAGTAAATGGAAAAAAGGAGAATACATGTCCGATGACATGGAGAAAAAAATGCGAGAGCTCTCCGGCATCAATACGCTGGACCCTGATCTGGTGTTGTTAGTCGGCTCATCGGAACAAGCCATGAAATGGGAAAAAGTTATTCAATATATTGCTGAAACAGCATTGGAGAATGCGGAAACTGGCTACGAAACTGAGCCATTAACAGATCCAGATGGATTATTATGTGCTGAAACATTAAGAACTCTGAATGAGATGGGGATCACAATACCGAAAGAATTTCCGACTGAGTTGGATGTGGACTTTAGTGATCCCGATGAAGATATGGATTGGGATATGGTCGAGGAAAACCCCTATTTTTCACTGATATCTCAAATATACCGTGCCCTCAATGATGTCTATGGGTAAGCGTAAACCCAGGGCCGTATGTAGCCATTTAGCCAGTACTGGTAACTTAGACGCCCACCTGTTACAGACGGACATCTAAGTATGGAATCCCAATCCTGGCGAAAAGAACCCCGCAAGATTTATTCGAATGACTTCAAGCTTCGTATGGTTGAACTGGCTTCCCGTCCCGGTGCCTGCGTTGCTCAGATTGCCCGTGAAAACGGCGTTAATGATAACGTCATCTTCAAATGGCTGCGGCTCTGGCAGAATGAAGGCCGCATATCACGCCGCCTTCCGGCTACCGTAGTGACTTCATCACTACCAACGATACTACCTGTTGAGGTGGTACCTGATCCGACTCCATCTGGCAGGATGAACACTGAGCCAGCTCAGTTCTCAGCGCTGAACGCCTCCTCCTGTTGCGTCGAGTTCCGCCACGGCAAAATGACGCTTGAGAACCCGTCACCAGAGTTGCTAGCCGTGCTGCTCAGCGAGCTGACCGGGAGAAGCCAATGATATCCCTCCCGTCAGGCACCCGTATCTGGCTGGTTGCCGGCGTCACGGATATGCGTAAATCCTTCAATGGCCTGGGCGAACTGGTACAGCATGCACTTGATGAAAATCCGTTCTCCGGGCACCTGTTTATCTTCCGTGGCCGCAAGGGGGACACCGTGAAGATCCTCTGGGCTGATGCTGACGGCCTGTGCCTGTTTACCAAACGGCTGGAAGAAGGCCAGTTCATCTGGCCTGCTGTACGCGACGGCAAAATCTCCATCACCCGCACACAACTCGCCATGCTCCTCGATAAGCTGGACTGGCGTCAGCCTAAAACTACACGCCTTAACTCACTGACAATGTTGTAAAAAGAGCATGGCCTTATTATAAATGGGGTCATGAGTCAGGATTATCTTGCCCGTATAGCCGCGCTGGAAGACGCGCTCCGCCAGAAAGACAATCAACTCAGCCTCGTTGCAGAGACTGAGTCGTTTCTGCGCTCAGCGCTGGCCCGCGCCGAAGAGAAAATAGAGAACGAAGAGCGTGAAATAGAGCATCTGCGTGCACAGATAGAAAAACTGCGGCGGATGCTGTTCGGTACCCGCTCCGAAAAACTTCGCCGACAGGTTGAAGACGCCGAAGCCCTGCTGAAGCAGCAGGAGCAGCAAAGCGATCGTTACAGTGGCCGGGATAAAGATCAGCAGGTTCCGCGTCAGCTTCGCCAGTCGCGCCATCGCCGTCCTCTGCCTGACCATCTTCCTCGCGAAATAAACAGGCTGGAGCCCGCCGAAACCTGTTGTCCAGACTGCGGCAGCGATATGGCATACCTCAGCGAAGTCAGCGCAGAGCAACTGGAGCTGGTCTCCAGCGCCCTGAAAGTGATCCGCACGGTACGGGTGAAAAAGGCCTGCACCCGATGCGACTGCATCGTTGAAGCGCCTGCGCCATCACGCCCCATCGATCGGGGTATCGCCGGGGCGGGTCTGCTGGCCCGCGTGTTAACGGCCAAATACTGCGAGCACCTGCCGCTATATCGCCAGTGCGAAATCTTTGCCCGTCAGGGCGTGGATCTTAGCCGGGCTCTGCTCTCCAACTGGGTGGATGCGTGTTGCCGGTTAATGGCCCCGCTGGATGAGGCTCTTTACCGCTACGTGATGGATTGCCGCAAACTGCATACGGATGACACTCCGGTGCCGGTACTGGCGCCGGGCAGAAAGAAGACAAAAACCGGGCGCATCTGGACGTATGTTCGCGATGACCGGAACGCTGGCTCGTCAGACCCGCCCGCAGCGTGGTTCGCCTTCTCGCCGGACCGGCAGGGGAAGCATCCTCAACAGCATCTTCGTCATTATCATGGCGTGCTGCAGGCGGACGCCTTCGCAGGTTACGACAGGTTGTTCAGTGCAGAGCGTGAAGGTGGCCCGTTAACCGAAGCCGCCTGCTGGGCCCACGCGCGACGCAAAATCCACGACGTCTATATAAGCACTCAGACGGCGACAGCCGAGGAAGCCCTGAAACGTATTGGCGAGCTGTACGCGGTAGAAGAGGAAATACGCGGCCTCCCGAAAGCAGAGCGACTGGCAGCCAGACAATCCCAAAGCAAGCCGCTGCTGGCATCCCTGCATGTGTGGTTGGTGGAGAAAAGCGCAACGCTGTCGAAAAAATCCCGGCTGGGTGAGGCGTTCGCATATGCCCTGAATCAGTGGGATGCGCTGTGCTACTACTGTGATGATGGTCTGGCAGAGCCTGATAACAATGCCGCTGAGCGGGCATTACGTGCAGTATGTCTGGGAAAGAAAAACTATATCTTCTTCGGCAGCGATCATGGTGGCGAGCGGGGAGCCCTGCTGTATGGACTAATCGGAACGTGCCGGCTGAACGGTATCGATCCGGAAGCTTATCTTCGCCATATCCTGAGCGTGCTGCCGGAGTGGCCCTCAAATAAAGTGGCAGAACTGCTGCCATGGCACGTAGATCTCACCCATAAATAGCCGTCAATACGGCGCTCGCTTAACGCTTACGTCTATGGATTTTACTATGCTTATATTTATGACCTAATCTATGATAACGATGATGAGTTGTTCGATGTTGGCTCGGAGATTGAGTCATGCTTGTTGTTGTTGGCAGCCAGTAAGATTGATGTTAATAATGCATTCGCCACGAACCTCGCTATGTTTAAGTACCGAGTTACCTCTGATTATGGGCGGTGGATCTCTCAGGTTAAGGAGATCGCTTTTCGTAAAGGGTATCCACTGAAAGCCGAACTATTGAACCTAGTATATCACCCTCATGACTCTTTAGGACATGAAGCTGAAGCAGAGAGCTTAGGGTTTAACAAATCGCGCTTACACCCGGATGTTTATATGAACGAGTTACTGGTAGGAATGAGAACAATCCATCAGGTTTTACCCGCCATAATGAAGAAACTGGGTATGGAGGGGGAGTTTGAATTAGACATTACAAACCTAAATATAAAATAATATTTATTAAAAAAAATAACTCTCATGGGAAAGTCAAGATGAAGGCTTTCTCATGCTGTTATCTAATAATGTTATCGACGAAAAAAATCAGGTAAAAAAGGACACCATCCTTCCCATATTCTTTAACCAAGCGGGCAAGCTCTTTTTGCGCCTGACTTTCCTTTTTACGGCAGGCACTTTCATAACGCTCTTTGAAAACGGCTTCCGGTTCTGCTTTCAACCGCACCTGATCTTCATGGGTGATGAAGAACAAGGATTGTTTTGTGCGGTTTCCGACGTCCGATTCCGTTTCAACACGACTAATGGAAATGGGAAATGAGTGTTGCTTTTCTAAACTGCAGAAGCGCGCTTCTCACCATAATCAGCAGGAATGGTATAGCCTGACGTCGTGATCGACTTGTCATCTAACAGCGCAGCAAGCACACATGCCTGTGTACGATTGAGTGTCTGGACGGTTTCCTGTACCCTCACGAGATAAAGAAGGGGTGTCTACGCTGAGCAACAATGAGGGGGACGCGAAAGGACGGCCAGGATAACGCCGGTGCGTACCCAGTAATTCAATTTAACATAATGCGTATTATCTGAACTTTTTTAACATTTACAATGAGTTATAATTTAAATCCGCATACTAAACCTCCCGCCACGCCGTTTAACCTATACTTTGGCCATGTCGACAATAAGAGCAGCGACTTATGTTTTGCTCAGTTTTATAGACGGGAAGAATTGCAATGACGTCCAGTAAAACCTCGCGTTTATTGCGGCGATGGTCACAACAGCTCGCCAGTCTCCTCTACGTTCAACCAATGTACAAACCCAAAGACTGAATGCTGGAAAAGCTGAACGACCGGCCAGCGTCTGACCTGCTGGAAATGATAGCAGACAGATATCAGCCAGGGAGCACCATCATCATCAGCCTGTTGCCGGTGAGCAAATGAGCTCGGCTACAATACGTTCTTATTAAATTCACGGGACGTGTATATCGACCTGCTGACTGACAGCGGTACCAATGCCATGAGCGACAAACAGTGGGCGGGTATCATGTTGGGCGATGAAGCCTATGCGGGCAGTGAAAATTTCTTCCATCTTGAAAGCACGGTCCGCGAGCTGTTTGGATTTAAATATGTGGTACCAACCCATCAGGGGCGCGGCGCAGAAAACCTGCTTTCGCAGGTCGCGATAAAACCGGGTCAATTTGTTGCCGGTAACATGTATTTTACCACGACCCGTTATCACCAGGAGAGAAACGGGGCCACATTCGTTGACATTATCCGAGACGAGGCCCACGACGCCCGCGCCATCCTGCCGTTTAAAGGTGACGTCGATCTGCACAAGCTGGAAAGGTTGATTGCAGATAAAGGGGCTGAAAATATCGCCTATGTCTGCCTGGCCATTACCGTTAATATGGCCGGTGGTCAACCGGTTTCCATGGGCAACATGCGCGCCGTGCACGCCCTGACCCGCAGATATGGCATCAAAGTGTATTATGATGCGACCCGCTGCGTGGAAAATGCCTATTTCATCAAGGAAAGAGAGGCGGGGTATGGGCATCGGTCGATTGCCGACATCGTTCTGGAAATGTTTAGTTATGCCGACGGTTGCACGATGAGTGGCAAAAAAGATTGTCTGGTCAACATCGGCGGATTTTGTGCATGAACGATGAGCCCCTGTTTAATGCTGTCCGGGAGTTGGTAGTGGTATATGAGGGCATGCCCTCTTACGGCGGGCTTGCCGGGCGCGATATGGAAGCGATGGCCATCGGCCTGCGGGAAGCGATGCAGTTCGAATACATCGAACATCGTGTTCAGCAAGTGCGCTATTTAGGCGACAAGTTGCTGGCGGCCGGCATTCCCATTGTCGAACCTGTTGGGGGGCATGCGGTCTTCCTTGATGCCCGCCGTTTTTGTCCGCATCTGCTACAGGAGCAACTGCCTGCGCAAAGCCTGGCTGCCAGTATTTATGTTGCGACCGGGGTGCGCGCTATGGAGCGCGGTATTGTTTCCGCAGGACGCGATACGATGACGGGGGAAAACTGCACGCCACAACTGGAAACCGTACGCCTGACCATTCCACGTCGCGTATACACCTATGCACATATGGACAAAGTCGCTGACGGTATTATTGAATTGTTCCAGCATAGAACGAGCATTCGCGGTCTGCAGTTTATTTATGAACCCAAACAGCTGCGCTTCTTCACGGCTCGTTTTGATTACTGCTAGTGTAAAAATCGCTCACACGACTGTGCCGGGGACAGTTTGTCTCCGGCAGAAGGCGACAACTGGCCTTGGCGCCCCTGCTCATTACCGTCGGGCCGTACCCAGTCAGTAGCTGTTAGCGGCTGACCGGACTGTGTATGCCCCGTCGTTTCTGACACCCCCCTTTTTTATGCCTGGCCGGCAGCATACCTGGCCGCCACATCCCGCCGGCCCGGGTCCCGGGTCACGGTGGGACGGTGTCAGTACCTCAGTAAAACCCCCACAGCACCGTGCCCCGGCAGGCGCAGCCGGCCAGGCACAGCAGCCAGAAC
>NZ_JVEL01000465.1:0-741 GCF_001076875.1 Serratia sp. 506_PEND | reverse complement strand
GAAAAGAAGTAGTTAGTGCCGATTGGCACAAGATTGACATCGTTGCTGAGCTTCATAAGCGCGGAATGACCATGCGTCAATTGTCAAAAGAGGCAGGCCTGAAACCGGATACGCTCAAAAATGCCTTGCATCGTACTTACCCAAAAGGCGAGCGCATCATTGCTGGTGCTCTTAATGTAGATCCAGCTTGTATCTGGCCAAGCCGTTACAACAGCAAGGTGGCGTGATCATGTTCCTGTCCGTAAATGAACTGGTTGGGCTGACTGGTCTGCCTGGCACAGCGCAAGGCGTGCGCTATCTCCTGAATAAATCTGCGGGTGAGTCTTCGGCATTGAAGCGCAAGCGTGAAGGCTCCAAAGCTTTCGAGTATCACATCGACTGCTTGCCTGCTGAGGCTCGCGAGATTGTTCGCCAGCGTCATTACAAATCGGTTCTGGAGCAGTCAGGCTGTAAGTCGGTGGATGTGCCAGTGCCGAATAAGCGCCCTAATCTCAAGTCACCGCAGCAGTTGGAGATCATGCGCAAGTGTCCCGCCCTRCTTGATCGCAAGGTGMARTCATTGAATGACCAGCAGAAGCAGATCGCCGATGCACGTATGACGCTGGCCATTGAGGTGCTTCGCATGATGGATACCTTCAAAATGTCGCGTAAAGGCGCGGTGGAGTATCTGGCCAGCGAGTCAAAAAAAGGTTCATTGCCGGAACGTATGCAGAATGCGGCCTTTCTGGCCAATGCCCGCAA
>NZ_JVEL01000464.1:0-443 GCF_001076875.1 Serratia sp. 506_PEND | reverse complement strand
ACGGAGCGTTGTTGCCGTCGTTGTCGCTGAAATTGCTGCAGAAGACATCAGCGGCTGAACCGGTATCCCGGATCCGTATTGGTGTCGATGCCGGTGAGTTTGTGTCAGTGGTGGAAGGGTGAACATGCTACAGGCGCTGCAGTTTGCAGAATCCCTGATCCAGCCGGACAATGATGCCGCGCTGGTCGACTGGCTGCTCGCGACCCTCCGTGAACGCTTGCAGCCTCTGGGCATTATCCTGGGACTGTGCGATTACAGTGGACGTTTACTGGAGTGTTCCGGACAACATCCCGGCGGAGCATTTCGTCTGGAGTTGCCGGTGGATGACTTCGGCCATCCGCTGGCCGGTGTGGTACATGACAACGCCCCGCATCTCTGGGAAACCCTGAACGGGGGGGCGCGGACAGAGCACGCGGGTTTTCGTGAACTGCTGATGACCATGC
>NZ_JVEL01000463.1:0-51950 GCF_001076875.1 Serratia sp. 506_PEND | reverse complement strand
AAAACCTGCTTTTTAAAGCAGGTTTTTTTTCGCCTGCAGTTTATGAGGATGAGTACCTCCGCAGGAGGTTCGAGCCTCGCGAAGCGAGACAACGTTGCTTTAGCAACGGCCCGCAGGGCGCGCATCAACGATGCGCGTAATCCTCTCTCGCCGACCACCATTCGAAAAACCTGCTTTTTAAAGCAGGTTTTTTTTCGCCCGTCGTTTAGGCGGCTTTGCCTACGACGAAGTCAAAATGGATTTCGTCATAGGGGAAAATCACGCCTTGTTCACCTCTATCGACGATGCCACAGCCTAACAGCGACTGCAGATCGGTATGCACCGCTTTCACATCGCGCTTCACTCGGCGCGCGATTTCCCGAATGGAAAGTTCGCCGGCGCCGGTCATGGTATGCAAGATATGCATTTTCTTGGGTGATAAGGTTTTCCACAGACTCTCCCAATCCAGGAATGTGATGTATTGCCCTTGAGCGCTTTGATGACCTGTTGTGGCTTCCTTCAGTGCAAGTTTCATTTCTTCGACTGAAGCGACCCGAATAGTGACTGTGTTCATCATGACTCCTCTGTAAGCTGCATAACCTCGCGCCAGAAACTGTCGAGCAAGGCATCAATGGTCGTGAAATTAAGCGGCTCTTCTTTTCCATCGATATGTTTGTGATCGCCTTTACCCGCTTCATTGTCATAGCGCAGTCGACAAATGCCGTCTTTTACATAAGCAAATCGGTATTTATAACAGTGGCCGCTGGCCCTGACGGGCGGCACCACCCGCCAAATGACGAGCTGCGCAAATGCTGCAGGTGCCAGAGGTATCCTGTCTTGGTAGATTAGCTGCGAAGGCATGCTCTTTCCTTAAGTGTTGTTCACATTACCAACACAGCCAGGGTGTTGTCAATAATGACAACACCCTGGCTGAAGAGTGTGGTGCAATACTGATAAATATTTATCTTTCCTTAATAGAAAATTCACTATCCTTATTTGTCATGCTTTCTTTTATTTATATGAAAATAAATTCACGCTTGCTGAATAAAACCCAGTTGATAGCGCTCTTGTTTTTGCGCCTTTTTTATTTATAGTCTGAATGTACGCGGTGGGAATGATTATTTCGCCACGTGGAAAGACGCTGTTGTTATTTATTGATTTTAACCTTCGCGGATTATTGCGGAATTTTTTCGCTTCGGCAATGCATCGCGACGATTAACTCTTTTATGTTTATCCTCTCGGAATAAAGGAATCAGTTATGCGCAAATTTAATAAACCGCTGTTGGCGCTGTTGATCGGCAGCACGCTGTGTTCCGCGGCGCAGGCCGCCGCGCCGGGCAAGCCGACCATCGCCTGGGGCAACACCAAGTTCGCCATCGTTGAAGTTGACCAGGCGGCTACCGCTTATAATAATTTGGTGAAGGTAAAAAATGCCGCCGATGTTTCCGTCTCCTGGAATTTATGGAATGGCGACGCGGGCACGACGGCCAAGATTTTATTAAATGGTAAAGAGGCGTGGAGTGGTCCTTCAACCGGATCTTCCGGTACGGCGAATTTTAAAGTGAATAAAGGCGGCCGTTATCAAATGCAGGTGGCATTGTGCAATGCCGACGGCTGCACCGCCAGTGACGCCACCGAAATTGTGGTGGCCGACACCGACGGCAGCCATTTGGCGCCGTTGAAAGAGCCGCTGCTGGAAAAGAATAAACCGTATAAACAGAACTCCGGCAAAGTGGTCGGTTCTTATTTCGTCGAGTGGGGCGTTTACGGGCGCAATTTCACCGTCGACAAGATCCCGGCGCAAAACCTGACCCACCTGCTGTACGGCTTTATCCCGATCTGCGGCGGCAATGGCATCAACGACAGCCTGAAAGAGATTGAAGGCAGCTTCCAGGCGTTGCAGCGCTCCTGCCAGGGCCGCGAGGACTTCAAAGTCTCGATCCACGATCCGTTCGCCGCGCTGCAAAAAGCGCAGAAGGGCGTGACCGCCTGGGATGACCCCTACAAGGGCAACTTCGGCCAGCTGATGGCGCTGAAGCAGGCGCATCCTGACCTGAAAATCCTGCCGTCGATCGGCGGCTGGACGCTGTCCGACCCGTTCTTCTTCATGGGCGACAAGGTGAAGCGCGATCGCTTCGTCGGTTCGGTGAAAGAGTTCCTGCAGACCTGGAAGTTCTTCGACGGCGTGGATATCGACTGGGAGTTCCCGGGCGGCAAAGGCGCCAACCCTAACCTGGGCAGCCCGCAAGACGGGGAAACCTATGTGCTGCTGATGAAGGAGCTGCGGGCGATGCTGGATCAGCTGTCGGCGGAAACCGGCCGCAAGTATGAGCTGACCTCCGCCATCAGCGCCGGTAAGGACAAGATCGACAAGGTGGCTTACAACGTTGCGCAGAACTCGATGGATCACATCTTCCTGATGAGCTACGACTTCTATGGCGCCTTCGATCTGAAGAACCTGGGGCATCAGACCGCGCTGAATGCGCCGGCCTGGAAGCCGGACACCGCTTACACCACGGTGAACGGCGTCAATGCGCTGCTGGCGCAGGGCGTCAAGCCGGGCAAAATCGTGGTCGGCACCGCCATGTATGGCCGCGGCTGGACCGGGGTGAACGGCTACCAGAACAACATTCCGTTCACCGGTACCGCCACCGGGCCGGTTAAAGGCACCTGGGAGAACGGCATCGTGGACTACCGCCAAATCGCCAGCCAGTTCATGAGCGGCGAGTGGCAGTATACCTACGACGCCACGGCGGAAGCGCCTTACGTGTTCAAACCTTCCACCGGCGATCTGATCACCTTCGACGATGCCCGCTCGGTGCAGGCTAAAGGCAAGTACGTGCTGGATAAACAGCTGGGCGGCCTGTTCTCCTGGGAGATCGACGCGGACAACGGCGATATTCTCAACAGCATGAACGCCAGCCTGGGCAACAGCGCCGGCGCTCAATAATCGGTTGCAGTGCGTTGCCGGGGGATATCCTTTCGCCCCCGGTTTTTTCACCGCCGAAAGTTTTTTTACGCCGCACAGATTGTGGGCCTGCCCGGAGCAAAACGCGCTCATCGGACTCACCCTTTTGGGTAATCCTTCAGCATTTCCTCCTGTCTTTAACGGCGATCACAAAAATAACCGTTCAGATATTCATCATTCAGCAACAAAGTTTTGGCGTTTTTTAACGGAGTTAAAAACCAGTAAGTTTGTGAGGGTCAGACCAATGCGCTAAAAATGTCCGCTTAGCATAAATTTTCATGCTGGAACTGTTAACAAAAGGTTTTTTTTATGTTTGTTTGCTGTTTCTCACAGTCTGCGTAAATCCCCACTGGTTATATTGACGACACCCCAAACAGTTGGCAACTTGATAGCCTCAGGGGTAAGAGCGAGAGTTGTTTGAGTGAATTCCACGCGCTCAGACGTCCCCGCCGCGATGCGTTCCATCCGGCATTCTCTTCTCGTACGCCTTCTGCCTTCGGGCGCCGATCGCACAGGCCACGCAATAAAAAATACAGGCCTGGCGGCAATTACACACATCACATCACACAATGGAGCACTAACGATGACACGTTCCTTGGGTAAATCGGGGATTCTGAAATTCGGTATTGGGCTGATCGCGCTGACCGTGGCGGCCAGCGTACAGGCCAAGACGTTGGTTTACTGTTCTGAAGGTTCCCCGGAAGGGTTCAACCCGCAGCTGTTTACCTCCGGCACCACCTATGACGCCAGCTCGGTACCGATCTACAACCGGCTGGTCGAATTCAAGACCGGCACCACCGAACTGCAGCCGGGCCTGGCTGAGAAGTGGGACGTCAGCGAAGACGGCAAAACCTACACCTTCCACCTGCGCAAAGGCGTGAAGTGGCAGAGCAGCAAAGACTTCAAACCGACGCGCGATTTCAACGCCGACGACGTGGTGTTCTCCTTTGAACGCCAGTTGGATGCGAACAACGCCTATCACAAAGTGTCGGGCGGCAGTTACGAATACTTTGAAGGCATGGACATGCCGAAGCTGATCGCCAAGATCGAAAAAGTGGACGACAACACCGTGCGCTTCGTGCTGAACCGCCCGGAGGCGCCGTTCCTGGCTGACCTGGGCATGGACTTCGCGTCCATTCTGTCCGCCGAATACGCTGACGTGATGATGAAAGCCGGCACGCCGGAGAAAGTCGATCTGAACCCGATCGGCACCGGCCCATTCCAGCTGCTGCAATACCAGAAAGACTCCAAGATCCTGTACAAGGCGTTCGACGGTTTCTGGGGCACCAAGCCGAAGATCGATCGCCTGGTGTTTTCCATCACGCCTGACGCCTCCGTGCGCTACGCCAAACTGCAGAAAAACGAATGCCAGGTAATGCCGTACCCGAATCCGGCCGACATCGCCCGCATGAAACAAGACAAAGCCATCAACCTGCTGGAGAAACCGGGGCTGAACGTGGGCTATCTGTCGTTCAACACCGAGAAAAAACCGCTGGATAACGTGAAGGTGCGCCAGGCGTTGACCATGGCGGTCAACAAACAGGCGATCATCGACGCGGTTTATCAGGGCGCGGGTCAGGCGGCCAAGAACCTGATCCCGCCGACCATGTGGGGCTATAACGACGCGGTGCAGGATTACGCTTACGATCCGGCCAAGGCGAAAGAGCTGCTGAAAGAAGCGGGCATGGCCGACGGTTTCAGCATCGACATGTGGGCAATGCCGGTGCAACGTCCATACAACCCGAACGCGCGCCGCATGGCGGAAATGATCCAGGCCGACTGGGCCAAGATCGGCGTGAAAGCCAAAATCGTCACTTATGAGTGGGGTGAATACCTCAAGCGCGCCAAAGCGGGCGAGCACCAGACGGTGATGATGGGCTGGACCGGCGACAACGGGGATCCGGACAACTTCTTCGCCACGCTGTTCAGCTGCGCGGCGGCGAAAGACGGTTCCAACTACTCCCGCTGGTGCTACAAGCCGTTTGAAGATCTGATTCAACCGGCGCGCGCCGAATCCAACCACGACAAGCGCATCGAACTGTACAAGCAGGCGCAGGTGGTGATGCACGATCAGGCTCCGGCGCTGATTGTCGCACACTCCACCGTGTACGAGCCTGTGCGTAAGGAAGTGAAAGGCTACGTCGTGGATCCGCTCGGTAAGCATCACTTCGAGAATGTCTCTGTAGACTGATTTCGACCGCTTTACCGGAGACGCACGAATGGACTTGCAGGGGCGCAACAGGTTTGCGCCCCTGCTGACCAGTCTCCGGCGTATGGCCGTCGAATCGTTCAAAGGCATGTGAGCGTTAATAAGCCTGGCGGACGATGAGCTGCCGGGCATTGATACAGAGAGTTCGGGATATGTTGCAGTTCATACTCCGACGTTTGGGGTTAGTTATCCCAACGTTTATCGGCATTACATTGCTGACTTTTGCATTCGTCCATATGATCCCCGGCGACCCGGTGACCATCATGGCCGGGGAACGCGGTATCTCCGCCGAGCGCCACGCGCAGCTGATGGCGGAAATGGGGCTGGACAAGCCGCTCTATCAACAATATTTCTCCTACGTGTCCAACGTGCTGCACGGCGATCTGGGCACCTCGCTTAAAAGCCGCATCTCCGTCTGGAGCGAGTTCGTTCCGCGCTTTCAGGCTACGCTGGAGCTGGGCATTTGCGCGATGATCTTCGCGGTGCTGGTAGGCATCCCGGTCGGGGTGCTGGCGGCGGTCAAACGCGGCTCGATCTTCGACCACACCGCGGTGGGCATCTCGCTGACCGGCTATTCGATGCCGATTTTCTGGTGGGGCATGATGCTGATCATGCTGGTGTCGGTGCAGCTTAACCTGACGCCGGTGTCGGGGCGCATCAGCGACACGGTATTCCTCGACGACAGCCAGCCGCTGACCGGCTTCATGCTGATAGACACCCTGATCTGGGGCGAGCCGGGCGACTTCGTCGACGCGGTGATGCACATGATCCTGCCGGCCATCGTACTGGGCACCATCCCGCTGGCGGTGATCGTGCGCATGACCCGTTCCTCGATGCTTGAAGTGTTGGGCGAAGACTATATCCGCACCGCGCGCGCCAAGGGCGTGAGCCGCATGCGAGTGATCGTCGTCCACGCGCTGCGCAACGCGCTGCTGCCGGTGGTGACGGTGATCGGGCTGCAGGTCGGCACCATGCTGGCCGGCGCCATTCTGACCGAAACCATCTTCTCCTGGCCGGGGCTGGGCCGCTGGCTGATCGACGCGCTGCAGCGCCGCGATTACCCGGTGGTGCAGGGCGGGGTGTTGCTGGTCGCCTGTATGATCATTCTGGTTAACCTGCTGGTAGACGTGCTCTACGGCGTGGTCAACCCGCGTATTCGCCACAAGAAATAAGGGGCGCTCTCATGTCTCAAATCACTGAGTCTGCAGTTAAAGGTGCGCCGAAGCCGATGACCCCGTTTCAGGAGTTTTGGCACTATTTCAAGCGCAATAAAGGGGCCGTGGTCGGCCTGGTGTATATCGTTCTGATGCTGGTGATAGCGCTCGGCGCCGGCGTGCTGGCGCCGCATGCGCCGGCGGATCAGTTCCGCGACGCGCTGCTCAAGCCGCCGGTGTGGCAAGAAGGCGGCAGTTGGCAATATATCCTCGGCACCGACGACGTGGGCCGCGACGTGCTGTCGCGCCTGATGTACGGCGCACGGCTGTCGCTGTTGGTCGGCTGCCTGGTGGTGGTGCTGTCGCTGATCATGGGCGTGATATTCGGCCTGCTGGCCGGTTATTTCGGCGGCGTGGTGGACGCGATTATCATGCGCGTCGTCGACATCATGCTGGCTCTGCCGAGCCTGTTGCTGGCGCTGGTGCTGGTGGCGGTATTCGGGCCGTCGATCGTCAACGCCTCGCTGGCGCTGACCTTCGTCGCCCTGCCGCACTATGTGCGTCTGACGCGCGCGGCGGTGCTGGTGGAGGTCAACCGCGACTACGTCACCGCTTCACGGGTGGCGGGCGCCGGCGCGCTGCGCCAGATGTTCGTCAATATTCTGCCTAACTGCCTGGCGCCTTTGATCGTGCAGGCTTCTCTCGGTTTCTCGAACGCCATTCTGGATATGGCCGCTCTCGGCTTTCTGGGCACGGGCGCGCAGCCGCCGACGCCGGAGTGGGGCACCATGCTCTCCGACGTGCTGCAGTTCGCGCAAAGCGCCTGGTGGGTGGTGACCTTCCCCGGCGTGGCGATCCTGCTGACGGTGCTGGCATTCAACCTGATGGGGGACGGTTTGCGTGACGCTCTCGACCCCAAACTCAAGCAGTAACAGAGGACGAGAGAGATGGCGTTATTGAATGTAGACAAGCTTTCGGTGCACTTCGGTGACGAAGGCACCCCGTTCCGCGCGGTAGACCGCATCAGTTACAGCGTGGAGCAAGGTCAGGTGGTCGGCATCGTCGGTGAATCCGGCTCCGGCAAATCCGTCAGCTCGCTGGCGATCATGGGCCTGATCGATTTCCCCGGCAAGGTGATGGCCGACAAGCTGGAGTTCAACGGCCAGGATCTGCGCAAGATCTCCGAAAAAGAGCGCCGCCAGCTGGTGGGCTCCGAAGTGGCGATGATCTTCCAGGATCCGATGACCAGCCTGAACCCGTGCTATACCGTCGGTTACCAAATCATGGAGGCGCTGAAGGTGCATCAGGGCGGCAATCGCCGCACTCGCCGCCAGCGCGCTATCGACCTGCTGACCCAGGTGGGCATCCCCGATCCGGCTTCGCGGCTGGACGTATACCCGCACCAGCTTTCCGGCGGCATGAGCCAGCGCGTGATGATCGCCATGGCCATCGCCTGTCGGCCGAAGCTGCTGATCGCCGACGAGCCGACGACCGCGCTCGACGTGACTATCCAGGCGCAGATCATCGAACTGCTGCTGGACCTGCAACAGCGCGAAAACATGGCGCTGCTGCTGATCACTCACGATCTGGCGCTGGTGGCGGAAGCGGCGCATCACATCATCGTGATGTACGCCGGCCAGGTGGTGGAATCCGGCAAGGCGGCGGAGATTTTCCGCGCGCCGCGCCACCCGTACACTCAGGCGCTGCTGCGCGCGCTGCCGGAGTTCGCCGCCGACAAGGCGCGGCTGGCTTCGCTGCCGGGCGTGGTGCCGGGCAAATACGATCGCCCGACCGGTTGCCTGCTCAACCCGCGTTGTCCGTACGCCAACGAACGCTGCCGTAACGAGGAGCCGGAACTGCGCAGCATTCCCGGCCGTCAGGTTAAATGTCACACACCGCTGGATGATGCGGGGAGGCCGACCGTATGAGCCAGAATCAACCTTTACTGCAGGCGATTGACCTGAAGAAGCATTACCCGGTGAAAAAGGGCCTGTTCGCGCCGGAGCGGCTGGTCAAGGCGCTCGACGGCGTGTCCTTCACCCTGGAGCGCGGCAAAACGCTGGCGGTGGTCGGTGAGTCGGGCTGCGGCAAATCAACGCTCGGCCGCCTGCTGACGATGATTGAAGTGCCGACCGGCGGCGAGTTGTATTACCAGGGGCAGGATCTGCTGAAGCCGGACGTCTCGGCCGAGAAGCTGCGGCGGCAGAAGATCCAAATCGTGTTCCAGAATCCTTACGGATCGCTCAACCCCCGCAAGAAGGTCGGGCAGATCCTCGAGGAGCCGCTGTTGATCAACACGTCTCTCAGCGCCGCCGAACGGCGGGAAAAAGCGCTGGAGATGATGGCGAAGGTCGGCCTGAAGACCGAGCATTACGACCGCTACCCGCACATGTTCTCCGGCGGCCAGCGCCAGCGTATCGCCATCGCCCGCGGGCTGATGTTGAATCCGGACGTGGTGATCGCCGATGAACCGGTGTCGGCATTGGACGTGTCGGTGCGCGCTCAGGTGCTGAACCTGATGATGGATCTGCAGCAGGAGCTGGGGCTGTCCTATGTGTTCATCTCGCACGATCTGTCGGTGGTGGAACACATCGCCGACGAGGTGATGGTGATGTACCTCGGCCGCTGCGTGGAAAAGGGCAGCAAAGAGGCGATCTTCAACAACCCGCGTCATCCGTACACCCAGGCGCTGCTGTCGGCGACGCCGCGGTTGAACCCGGATATGCGCCGCGAGCGTATCAAGCTGACCGGCGAACTGCCCAGCCCGATGAATCCGCCGCCGGGCTGTGCGTTCAATGCCCGCTGCCGCCGCGCTTTCGGCACCTGCGTGCAGCTGCAGCCGCAGCTCAAACAGTACGGTGAGCAGATGGTGGCCTGCTTTGCGGTCGATCAGGACGAACATCCGGGGGCGTAAAGCGTCGAACGTCATCGCTTAAATTCACGCCGGCATCACGCCGGCGTTTTTTATTACTCAATCAAAGGGTTAATAATTAGAAAACTACCACAGTCCGCCATTTTAATTACCTCCCTAATTAAATGCTTATAAGAGTTATTTTTCTAAGAATCTTCGTATGTTAATGGTTGTCGAATAATTGAATTTAACGAATTGTTATTAATAACGTGAGGTTGGCCGATAAGCTTCGCTATATCTATTATAAAAGCCCTAATAAAAAAGCGCGCCGGCGGCGCGCTTTAGGTTGATGAGGCCGCGCTTATTGCGGATAAGGCACCCAATCGCCGCCGTTCAGACGAATGTAAGGTTTCCCCTGATATTGCATCACGATGGCGTTGTCGTTTTCAGAGATGACCGGGGTCTGCGGCAGCCCCTGCGTCAGTGTCTGCCAATCGACGCTGGATTCGCTGAAGACCTTGCCGTCCACCAGGCGCGACACCAGTTCAGACAGCGCCAGATAGCTGCTCGGCGTTTTGATTTGCAGCGGGCCGCCCTGATGCGGCGCCTTCATGCCCACCAGTTTGATGCCGACCGGCGTATGGGTGATGTTCGGGCTCGGGATGTCGCGCAGGCCGGACATCTGCATCTTGTCGCCCACCAACGCCGCGCCGTGTTCCGGCACGATCACCACCACCACTTTGCGGCCGGATTTCTCCAGCTGATCGAGGAAAGTGTTCAACTGATCGAACAGCTTCTGCGCGCGCGGCTGGTAGTCGGCGCTTTTGTTGGAGCCGACGAAGCGGTTGCCGTCGTGCAGCGGGATGACGTTGAAGAAGGTGGCGGTGCGGCCGTCACCGCCTTTTTGCTGCTGATCCAGCCAGCGGGTCAGCAATTCGAGATCGTTATAAATCGGCTCACCGTCGAACGACGTCAGCTCGTTGCCGACGCCGGCCTGCGACATCAGCGGCGCCTGCATGCCGCCCTGTTCACGCAGTTCTTTCAGGAAGTTGCCGAACACCCCGGAGTGATCGAGCATCAGCTGTTCCTTGAAGCCGAGCTTCGCCAGGTTGTCGAACAGGTAACACTGCTGGTTCACCGGCTGATACAGATCGTGATGCGAAAGCTGGCCGCAGCTGGCGCGCAGCAGGCGGATGGCCGCCGGGCCGCTGTAGGCGGTGGCCGAGTTGAAGTTGTCGAACATGATGTCCATTTTCGACCACAGCGGATGATTCTGCAGGTTGACCGCGTCCATATCGGCCCAGGCCAGCGAACAGATGTTGATCACCAGCAGATCGAACGGCTGGGCGTCGGCGGGCAAGGCGGCCGGGAATGCGGTGGCGCGGCCTTTTTCCCGCTCGTAGAACTGGTTCAGGTAGGCCGTCAGGTTGGCGCTGGTCGGCGGCAGGCTGTCTGCCGGCGCCGCGTCCCCCGCCGCCGGCGCTGATGTGGCCGGGGTATTGGCGCCGCCGGCGGCCGCCGTGGAAGCGGCGGGCAGCAGTGAAACCGCCGGCCCGGCGATGTTGACGATATTGAGCCACGCCAGCGCCGCCACGGTGAACACCGTGACGCGCACCCACTGTGCGACGAACAGGTAGGCGATAAACAGCACGAAGGCCGCGCCGATCATCTGCCAGTTGATAAAGCGGTTGATCAGCTCCAGCAGATACTGGGCGCTGAAGCCGGCCAGCTGTGAGCCCTGGCTGAGGATGCTGTTGATGCCCGGCAGCCAGGTGTCGTGGTAGAACAAGGCGATGCCGATCGGGATGGCGAGGTAATGGCGCCAGCGATGCAGGCGTTGCGAAGGGATCGGCATCAGCAGAAACGCCATGAACACCAGGTTCGGCAGCGCGTGGAAATTCAGGTAGCCGAACCACAGCAGGGCGAATTTAGCCAGAAAGTAGAGGTTCCAGCCACCCAGCCCGCGCCAGTAGCGCCACAGAGCGTTATCGGATTGCGTATTCGAGTTTCGAGTCATGGCTGCTTCTTACGTTTAATCTGGGAGGAGGAGCCTGTGCGCACCCATAAACCGGCGGATTTCAAATAGCGCGGCGATAACAACAGGTTTTGCCAGTATTGACGCAAATGCGGAAAACGCCGGTGAAAGGCGTAGCCCAGCGGAATGAAGATCAGCGCGCACAGCAGGATCAGTTGCACGATGTCGTTAAGGTTCAGCATGCGGTTCCTCCTGCGGGCCAAGCGGCAGCGTGAGGGCGACCGGCTGCCGCCGTTCCGCGGGCACCTCGGCCGCCGCCACGCGAGGGCGCGGCGCGGCGCCCGCGGGGCCGGTGGCCGAAATCTGCCAGCGTCCCTGGGCCATGCGTTTGATTTCCGAAATGATATCGACGTCCTGGTGCCACACCACCCGGTTGCTGAAGGCTTCATCCACCGGCAGGCGGAAGATGAACTTCAGCGCGGTATCCAGATCGTTGATGCGGCAGGTGGAAAGGAACAGCACCAGCCGCCCTTGCACCACGGTCATCACGTCGCCGAACCGCCGCAGGTGGCACAGGGTCATCGCCTGTTCGGCGCGCAGACCGGTGGCCGGGCGCAGCGCCACCATCACGCCTTTGCCATCCTCGGGCAGCAGCGTGTTGCCCATCAGCGAAAGCACCGCCTGGCTGAACGCTTCCGGCCGCATGTAGCCTTTGAGCTGCAGCGGACGCAGCCCGGCCAGCAGCGCATCGATGTCGGCGGGCACATGCCGTGAGAAGCGTTGCCCCTGGATGCCCTCGAGCATGGTCAGAAAACGCGACAGCGGCGCGACGTGCGGCACGATCAGGTTGGCGCCGCAGGCCAGCAGCAGCCGTTCGTCGCTGTAGCGCAGGCTGGCGCTCATCTCGCGCACCGCGATTTTCAGGCCGTTGCCGCGGCTGCGGCGCAGGGTGTGGATCTGGTGCGCCAGATGATCGATTTGGTCGCTTTGATACAACGCGAAAATCAACGTCGCCGAGAGTCTCAGCATGCCGTGCTGCGCCAGTTCATCGTTGCTCTCCAGCAGCTGCCAGTTGGCGGACAGCGGCGGCGCGCCTTCGAGGATGCTGCGCTCGGCCAGATACTGGCTTTCGTCGCTGCGCAAGGCGGTGGGGGAGGGTTGGCTATTTTCATCCTCGCCCTGCCAGCCACCTTCCGCCGCATACAAGGTCAGCAGCTGATTGGCGTTGATGCCGTTTTCGGTGCTCCACCAGTTCACCAGGTATTGCGCGCTGTCCTGCTGCCATTGCAGGCTGGACAGGCCGTTCAGGATGCGGTGCTGTGCGCTGAGCTGCCCTTTGAGCTTATTGATGCCACCGCCGTGGCTGAGGATCAACAGCGTACAGCCCTGCCGCCGCAGCCAGGCGGCGAGGGTGCGCGTCCACTCGCGCAGCTCTTCGGTGGTGAAGGTTTGCCACAGGCTGGCGTGGGCCAGCAGGATAAGTAAGCGATTTTGCGGCCTCAGGGCGCGCATCAGATCGTCGCTCAACTGTGTCAGCGCAGCTTTTTTCTCCGGTAATTGATACAGCGGCAGCTTCTGCAACGCGGGCGCAGCCAGCTCGGCCAGCAGGCGCTCGGGCTTGTCTCCGCTGCAGATCAGGGCGACTTTGTGGGTGGCCGGTTGAGCGGCGATGGCCTGGCGACACAGCAGCGCGGCGTCGCTTTGCCTGTCGATATTGATCCAATAAAGCCCGGGGGCCTGCATCACCGACAGCTCTTCCCAAATCTGCCGAATGCCTAGAGAAAAAGAGTGCGCCATAGGATGTGTTCTACTTTCGTTGAAAGCCGACTAAAGGCGTTTATATTTAAAGATAGCCATTTTTACGCTGGCAATAATAAATCTCCGACGCTCTTCAACAATATTTGTTGAGAATCATCTTATTGCCTGTCTCTTTTTGTATCGTTGCTATAGTTAATTAACATAGCCTATTTTCGCCAAGGCGGAAGAATGAATAACGCATCCACCCATTTTCGTGCAGCGGCGCCTGGGGAGAGCCAGGATGACCTGCAGGCGCTCAGCCAGGCTTTTTCATTGCCGAAATTACGCTATGTCGATATTTCACGGCAGGAGCGGTTAACGCAAATGATGACGCGCTGGCCACTGTTGGCCGAATTGGCGCAGACCACGGGGAGCCACTGATCTATGCCGGTGCTCGCGCTGCAAGGGTTGCGGGGTGGAATGGGGACGACCTCGGTCACGGCGGCGCTCGCCTGGGCGTTGCAGCAACTGGGCGAGTCGGTGCTGGCGATCGACTTCACGCCGGATAATCTGCTGCGCTTGCATTTCAACACACCGTTCGAGCTGGCGCGCGGCTGGGCCCGCGCAGAGCAGGATGGCGGCGCTTGGCAGGAAGGTGCGCTGCGTTATTGTGAAAACCTCGACTTTCTGCCTTTTGGCCGCCTGAATGGGGCGGAAAGGCTGGAAGTGCAGCGCCAGTGTCGTCAACAGCCGGAACGCTGGCGCGACAACCTGCGCCAACTGATCGCCGGCGATCCGCAGCGCTGGATCCTGCTGGATGTCCCGGTCGGGGACGGCGTGTTGGCGCAGCAGGCGCTGCAGCTTGCCGACAGCGTGTTCGTGCTGTTGAACCCCGACGCCAACTGTCAGGTGCGGCTCCATCAACAGACGCTGCCGAATGACTGCCGTTTCCTGGTCAATCACTACTCCTCCGCCAGCCAGCTGCAGCAGGATCTGCATCAGCTGTGGCTGCAAACCCTGAGCGGCCTGCTGCCGGTGGTGATCCACCGCGACGAAGCGTTGGCGGAAGCGCTGGCGGTCAAACAGCCGTTGGGCGAGTATCGCCCCGAGAGCCTGGCGGCGGATGAAGTGCTGACGCTGGCCAACTGGTGCCTGATCAACCTCAAACGGGGCGTTGCGCCATGAGCCGGGTGCTGAGCCTGCTGCTGGTGCCGCCGGTGCGTCAGGCGGTGCAGGCGCGCTACCGCGTCTATCGCCGCAACGGCGCGTCGGCGCTGACCGCCTTTTTCGCCACGCTACTGGTGGCGCTGGGGTGGATGCTGCTGCGCTTCGAGTCACCGGCCTGGCAGCGTGTGCGCGTCGGCCGCGCTTACTGGTTCCCGCATCTGTCCGCCGAACGCCCGCGCCCGGCGGATGCGCTGCGCTATCTGCTGCAGGGTCTGTGGCTGCTGCTGTTTCGCAGCGGCCGCGCGCCGGTGCCGCGCGACTATTTCGCCGGGTGGCGGCGGCTGCAGCAGCGCTACGCCGATTGGCTGCAGAGCCTGCCGCAACGGCTGAAAAACGCCGGCGTGGAACAGCGTTCGGTAGAGCGCCTCGGCCGCATGAACCGCGGCATGCGACGCGCGCTGTTTATTCTGGTCGGCGTGTTGGCGGCGATCCTCGCCATGCTGTGCATCTCGCAACCGTTCGATCTGTCGGCGCAGTTCGTGTTCGTCGTGCTGCTGTGGGGGATCGCGATGGTGGTGCGCCGGGTGCCGGGGCGTTTGCCTGCGCTGATGCTGATCGTGCTGTCGCTGACCGTTTCCTGTCGTTACCTGTGGTGGCGTTATACCGCCACGCTGAACTGGGACGACCCGCTCAGCCTGGTGTGCGGCCTGTTGCTGCTGGTGGCGGAAACCTACGCCTGGGTGGTGCTGGTGCTGGGCTATTTCCAGACCGTCTGGCCGCTTAACCGCCAGCCGGTGCCGTTGCCCGCTGACAGCGCCACCTGGCCGACCATCGATCTGATGGTGCCGACCTACAACGAAGATCTCGGGGTGGTGAAGCCCACCATCTATGCGGCGTTGGGCATCGACTGGCCGAAAGAGAAAGTGAACATCTATATCCTCGACGACGGCAATCGCCCCGAATTCCGGGCGTTCGCCGCCGAAGTGGGAGTGAAATACATCGCCAGGCCGACCCACGAACACGCCAAGGCCGGCAACATCAACAATGCGCTGAAGCAGGCCACCGGCGAGTTCGTGGCGATTTTCGACTGCGACCACGTGCCGACGCGCTCCTTCCTGCAACTGACCATGGGCTGGTTCTTCAAAGACAAAAAGCTGGCGATGCTGCAGACCCCGCACCACTTTTTCTCGCCGGATCCGTTCGAGCGCAACCTCGGCCGCTTCCGCCAGACGCCCAACGAGGGCACCTTGTTCTACGGGCTGGTGCAGGACGGCAACGACATGTGGGACGCGACCTTCTTCTGCGGCTCTTGCGCCATCCTGCGCCGCAGCGCGCTGGATGAGATCGGCGGCATCGCGGTGGAAACCGTCACCGAAGACGCCCACACCTCGCTGCGCTTGCACCGGCGCGGACACACCTCGGCCTATATCCGCATTCCGCAGGCCGCCGGGCTGGCGACCGAAAGCCTGTCGGCGCACATCGGCCAGCGCATTCGCTGGGCGCGCGGCATGGTGCAGATCTTCCGGCTCGACAACCCGCTGCTGGGCAAGGGGCTGAAACTGGCGCAGCGCCTGTGCTACGCCAACGCCATGCTGCACTTTCTGTCGGGCATTCCGCGGCTGATCTTCCTCACCGCGCCGCTGGCGTTTTTACTGCTGCATGCCTACATCATCTTCGCGCCGGCGCTGGCGATCGCGCTTTATGTGCTGCCGCACATGATCCACGCCAGCCTGACCAACTCGCGCATCCAGGGGAAATACCGCCATTCGTTCTGGAGCGAAATCTATGAAACGGTGCTGGCCTGGTATATCGCGCGGCCGACGACGGTGGCGCTGTTCAATCCGCACAAGGGCAAATTCAACGTGACCGCCAAGGGCGGGCTGGTGGAGGAGGAGCATGTCGACTGGGTGATCACCCGGCCTTACATGTTCCTGGTGGTCCTGAACCTGGCCGGGCTGGCGTTCGGCGCCTGGCGGCTGGCCTATGGCCCGACGGACGAGGTGATGACGGTGATCATCAGCCTGGTGTGGGTGCTGTACAACATGACCATTCTCGGCGGCGCGGTGGCGGTGGCGGTGGAGGCCAAGCAGGTGCGTCAGGCGCACCGCGTGGAGATCGCCATGCCGGCGGCAATCGCGCGTGCCGATGGCCACCTCTACCCCTGCACGCTGCGCGATTACTCCGACGGCGGCGTGGGCATTGAGATGCGAGTGGAAAACGCGTTGAAAGACGGCGACAAGGCCTCGCTGCTGCTCAAGCGCGGCCAGCAGGAGTACAGCTTCCCCTGTGTGGTGACGCGCGCCTTCGGCAACAAGGTGGGGGTGCGTCTGGTCAGTCTCTCCACCCGTGAACACATCGATTTCATTCAGTGCACCTTCGCCCGCGCCGATACCTGGGCGCTGTGGCAGGACGGGTTCCCTGAAGACCGGCCGATCGAAAGCCTGCGCGACGTGCTGGCGTTGGGCTTCCGGGGCTATGTGCGCATGGCGGATTACGCGCCGCCGCTGGTGCGCGGTCTGCTGGTCGGGGTCACGTCGCTGACCGCCTGGGTCGTGTCGTTTATTCCGCGCGGCGTCGGCAGGGATCCGACCTTGGATCAACAAGAAACAGTGGGTTAGCTGCGAGTTCAACCGCCCGCTCACTCGCCCGGTGAACAGGCTCCAACATTGATGATGATACGATGACGCGAAAAATAACCTGGTTAACTGCTCTGGCCTTAGGCATCAGTACCCTGTCGCAGGCCGAAACCGCCACTGCGCCGACCGTGGCGGCTCAGCCGCCGATCGCCGCGGCGGCCGATACGGCGACCGCGCCACCGCCGGCCGCCGCGCCGCAGGATCCGAATGCGCCGGTGCGCGACGTATCGCTGCCGTTTGCGCAGATAGCGCCGCCGCCGGGCACCTTTGTTCTGCGCGGCACCCGGCCGGACGGACAGATCGAATTCGGCGTGCGCAGCGATGAGGTGGTCTCGCAGGCGATGCTCGATATGGAGTTTACGCCGTCGCCGGCGCTGATCCCGGTGGAGTCGCACGTCAAGGTCTATCTGAACGACGAACTGATGGGCGTGACCACCCTCGCCAAAGAGCAGCTGGGCAAGCCCAATCGCATCCAAATGGCGATCGATCCGCGCTATATCACCGATTTTAACCGCGTCAGGCTGGTGTTTGTCGGCCATTATCAGAACATCTGCGAAAACCCGGCCAGCACTTCGCTGTGGCTCGACGTCAGCAAGTCCAGCGCGCTGAAGCTGCGTTTCCAGACGCTGCCGGTGAAAAACGAGCTGTCGCACTTCCCTGAGCCGTTCTTCGACAGCCGCGATAATCGGCCGCTGACGCTGCCGATGGTATTCGCCGGCCAGCCTGATCTCGCCCAGCAGCGCGCGGCGGGCATTCTGGCCTCGTGGTTCGGCAGCAAGGCGCAGTGGCGCGGGCAATCCTTCCCGACGCTGTACAATGCGCTGCCGACGCAGCACGCGGTGGTGTTCGCCACCAACTCGCAGCGTCCGGATTTCCTGCGCGATTATCCGGCGGTCAACGGCCCGACGGTGGAGATGATCAGCCACCCCGACAATCCGTACGTCAAACTGCTGTTGATTCAGGGGCGTGACGACAACGATTTGATCACCGCGGTGAAAGGCATCGCGCAGGGTAACATCCTGTTCCGCGGCCAGAACGTGACGGTGGACAAGGTGGAACAGCTCGCGCCGCGCCAGCCTTACGATGCGCCGAACTGGGTGCGCACCGATCGGCCGATGACCTTCGCCGAGCTGCAGCAATATGCCGAACAGCTGCAAACCAGCGGCATCGAGCCCGGCCCGATTTCGCTGACCATGAACCTGCCGCCGGACCTGTTCCTGATCCGCAGCACCGGTATCGATATGCACCTGAAATACCGCTATACCGCGCCGCGCATTCAGGATGGTTCGCGGCTGAGCGTCAGCCTGAACAACCAGTTCGTGCAGGCTTACTCGCTGGTGCCGGAACACGAGCAGGGCGCGCAGCTGCTGCGCCTGCCGTTGACGCAGGGGCTGCTCGACTCCGACAAGAACGTCAGTATCCCGGCGCTGCGGCTGGGCGCCACCAACCAGCTGCGCTTTGACTTTGACTACACCACGCTGCTGGCCAGCGGCGCGGAAGGGCGCTGCGAAACCTACTCCTTCACGCAAAACCACGCGGTGATCGACGGCGCATCTACCATCGATTTCTCCGGTTATCGCCACTTTATGGCGATGCCGGACTTGCGCGCCTTCGCCAACGCCGGCTTCCCGTTCAGCCGCCTGGCGGATCTGTCGCAAACGCTGGTGTTGGTGAACCAGAAACCGCAGCCGGCGCAGGTCAGCGCGCTGCTGAACGCGCTTGGCGTGATCGGCGCGCAAACCGGCTACCCGGCGCTGGCCTTTACGCTGAGCGACGACTGGTCGCAGGCCAAGGATCGTGACGACGATATCCTGATGGTCGGCACCATTCCGCCGGCGCTGCGCGACGACAAGAAAATCAGCCTGCTGGTGGATGCCACTCAAAGCTGGGTGAAGCAGCCGACGCGACAGCCGCCGCTGCCGAGCGCGGAATTGCTGGCGGAGGACGCCAAGCCGGACAGCAAGACCACCGTCAGTTCCGAGGGCGCGATGTCGGCGATCATCGGCGTGCAATCGCCGTTCAACGATCAGCGCAGCATCGTGGCGCTGCTGGCGGACAGCCCGCGCGGCTATGAGTTGCTGAACAATGCCCTGCTGGACAGCGGCAAGCGCGCCGCGGTGTTCGGCTCGGTGGCGGTGATCCGCGAATCGGGGGTCAACAGCTTGCGCGTCGGCGATGTTTACTATGTCGGCCACCTGCCGTGGTGGGAGCGGCTGTGGTATGCCCTTTCCACCCATCCGGTACTGCTGGCGGTGATCGCGGTGGTGCTGGTGGTGATCCTGGGGCTGATGCTGTGGCGCGGCCTGAAGGCCTTCAGCCGGCGTCGTCTGGCGCCTGAAGATCGGGATTGACGGCGGTGAACGCGATGCTGCAACGCCTGTCGCTCGGCATGCTGCTGCTGTGCGCCTTCAGCGCCGCCGCGGCCTGCGAGTGGCCGGGCTGGCAACAGTACAAGCAATTCTACATCAGCCCGCAGGGGCGGGTGATCGACCCAAGCAGCCCGAACAAAATCACCACCTCCGAGGGACAGAGTTACGGCCTGTTTTTCGCCCTGGTGGCCAACGACCGGCCGACCTTCGACCTGTTGTTGACCTGGACGGAGAACAATCTGGCGGCGGGCGATCTCAGCGCCCGCTTGCCCGCCTGGCTGTGGGGAGAGAGCGACGATAAGCAGTGGAAGGTGCTGGACGCCAACTCGGCGTCGGACGCCGACCTGTGGATCGCTTACAACCTGCTCGAAGCCGGCCGCCTGTGGAAAAGCCGGCGTTATCAAACCCTGGGAACTCTGCTGCTGCAACGCATCGGCCGCGAGGAAGTGGCCGACATTCCCGGCCTGGGCCTGATGCTGCTGCCGGGCAAAGTCGGGTTCGTGGCGGAAGATCGCTGGCGGCTGAATCCCAGCTACCTGCCGCCGCAGCTGTTGGCGCGTTTTGCGGCGCTGAACGGCCCATGGCGCGCGATGCGCGAGATCAATCAGCGACTGTGGCTGGACACCGCGCCGCACGGCTTCTCGCCGGATTGGGTGGTGTGGCGGGTCGGCGCCGGTTGGCAGCCGGACACCGTCAAGCCGAACGTCGGCAGCTACGACGCCATTCGGGTTTATCTGTGGGCCGGCATGCTGGCGGACGACGATGAACACAAGGCGGCGCTGGTTGAACGCTTCCAGCCGATGGCGCAGCTCACCGCCAAACAGGGCGTTCCGCCGGAGAAAACCGATACCGCCAGCGGCAAAACTACCGGCGACGGCCCGGTCGGTTTTTCCGCTTCTATGCTGCCGATGCTGGCGACGCAGGCTGAAGCGCTGGCGGTGCAGCGGCAGCGCATCAGCGAGCATCCGCCGGGTGATGACGCCTATTTCAGCGCCTCGCTGACCCTGTTCGGTCAGGGATGGGATCAACAACGTTATCGCTTTAATCGTCAGGGTGAATTGCAACCCTCGTGGGACGGCCAATGCACAACTTCAAAATAAACTGGCTGAATTTGATTCCGCTGAGCCTGGCGATGCTGCCGCAGGCGCGCGCTGCGGAGGCCGTGGCCCCGGAACAGTGGCTGCTGGAACAGGTGCGCATTGGCGAGGCCGGCAACAAGGACGATCTGGTGCGCCAGTCGCTGTACCGGCTCGAGCTGATGGATCCGAACAACCCGGACGTGATCGCCGCGCGCATGCGTTTGGCGCTGCGGCAGGGCAACATGGCGCTGGCGCAGCAGCAGTTGGACAAGCTGAAAACCCTCGCGCCGCAGTCCAGCGCCTATCGCCAGGCGCAAATGAACATGCTGCTGACCCAGCCGGAAACCCGGCAAAAGCTGCAGCAGGCGCGCCTGATGGCGACCGCCGGCCGGTTGCCGGAAGCCAAGGCGCAGTACGATGCGCTGTTTCACGGCGAGCCGCCGACGCTCGATCTGGCGGTAGAATACTGGCGGCTGGTGGCGCGTTTGCCGGGGCAGGAGGCGAAGGCGTTAAAGCAGCTGCAGGCGCTGGATCAGCAATATTCAGGCAATGTGGCGCTGCGCATGTCGCTGGCGCGTATGCTGTTCAGTCAGAACCAGGACGCGCAGGCCTATGAACTGCTGCAGAAGATCGCCGCCGATCCGGCCGGGCGCGGCGACGCCGCCGATCTGTGGCTGGACAAGGTCAAAGCGATGCCGGTTAGCGCGCAGAGCGTAGCGGCGCTCAACCGTTTCCTCGGCGTATTCGACACCGGCGATCAGGCGACCCGCGCCCGCGAAGAACTGGCCAGACAGCAGAAGCTGTTGGCCGATCCGGCTTATCAGGCGCGGGTGCGCGGTCTGGCGCAGGTGGATAAAGGCGGCAGCCGGGCAGCCATTCCAGAGTTGCAAAAGGCGCTGGCGGCGGCGCCGAACGACGCCGAGGTGCTGGGCGCGCTCGGCCAGGCCTACTCGCGCGCCGGCAACCGCCCGCAGGCGCTGAAGCTGTTTCGCCAGGCGCTGGCCGCCGACAAGAGCGGCTACGGCAGCGGCAAATGGCAGAGTCTGATCAAGAGCACCGGCTACTGGCTGGCGATCGATGAGGGCGACAAAGCGCTCAAGGCCGGCAATCTCGCGCTGGCTCGGCAGAAATATCAACAGGCGCGCCAGCTCGACGACAGCGACGGCGATGCGTTTATCGGCCTGGGCGATGTGGCGGTGGCGAGCAAGGATGACGCCGCGGCGGAAGGGTTTTATCAGCAGGCGTTGCGGCGCGATCCCGGCAACGGCAGCGCGCTGCGCGGCCTGGTGAATATCTATCAACGCCAGTCGCCGGAAAAAGCGCTGGCCTACCTCAACGGCCTGCCGCGCAGCCAACAGGCCAAGCTGCGCAGCACCCTCGACGGACTGCGGCTCGATATGTTGAAGCAGCAGGCGGAGACGCTGGCGGCACAGCAGCAGTGGCAGCAGGCGGCGGAAATCTATCGCCGCGCTCAGCCGATGGATCCCGACGACGTCTGGCTGACCTATCGCTATGCGCAGGCGCTGCGTCAGGCCGGGCAGCCGCAGCAGGCGGACGCTCTGTTCCGGCAGCTGGCGCTGCGCCAACATGCCAATCCGCAGCTGACCTACGCCTATGCGCTCTATCTTTCCGGCAGCGATCGCGACAGGCAGGCGCTGGCGCAGCTCAATACGCTGCCTGCGGCGCAATGGAACGACAACATGCGCGAACTGGCGCAGCGGCTGAAAATGCAGGCGGTAATCGAGCATGCCGAACGGCTGCGGGCCGCCGGTGACGAAGCGGCGGCGGAAGCCTATCTGCGTCGGCAGCCGGCGGACACCCGCATCGATTTGCTGCTCGCCGACTGGGCGCTGGCGCGCGGGGAGTATGCGGCGGCGCTGGACGACTATCAGCGGGTGAAACGGCGTGAACCGAACAACCCGGATGCGCAGCTGGGCGAGATCGAAGCCTATGTGGCGCAGGGGGATCTGGACGCGGCGCGTCAGCGGCTGAAAACCGAACCGCAGCCGCAAGACGCTTCGCTCAACAGCCAACGGCGGGTCGCCAACGCCTGGGGCGCGGTCGGCGATCCGCAGCAGGCCGACACGCTCTTCAGCCGGCTGAAAACGGCGGCGGCTTCGGAGCCCGCCGGGCAGACCAAGGCGCTTGTTTATCGTGACGCCGCCCGGCTGGAACGGGCTCAGCAACAGCCTGAGCGGGCGCAGCAGGATTACCGCCAGGCGATGGTGGCCGGCGGCATCACGCCGACGCTGCCGCAGGATAATGACGGCTACACCTATTTGACGCGCAATAATCCGAGCGACGACTGGCTGAAACGCGGCATCCGCTCCGACGCCGCGGATCTGTATCGACAGCAAGACGTGAACGTCACGCTCGATCACGATTACTGGCGCTCGAGCGGCACCGGCGGCATTTCCGACTTCAACGCGCACGACACCATGCTGCAGGTGGACATGCCGCTGTATGACGGGCGCGCCTTTTTGCGTACCGACACCGTGCAGCTGGATGCCGGCCGCTTCTCGACCGACGGCAGCGGCAAGTACTACGAAACCTTCGGCACCTGCAACACGCAAGGGTGCCGCGGCGATGAACACCAGAAAACCACCGGCACCAGCGTGGCGGCCGGCTGGAAAAACGATCGCTGGGCCGCCGACATCGGCACGACGCCGATGGGCTTTGAGGTGGTCGACTGGACCGGCGGCCTGGCCTACAGCGGCGACTGGAACCACATTGGCTGGACGCTGGCGGCCTCGCGGCGGCCGATTTCCAGCTCGCTGCTGGCGTTCGGCGGCGCCAAAGACCCGAATACCGGCATCACCTGGGGCGGCGTGCGCGCCACCGGCGTCAGCCTGAGCGCCAGCTACGATCGCGGCGAGGCGAACGGCGTGTGGGCCGATCTCAGCGCGCATCAGATTACCGGCAAGAACGTGGCGGACAACCAGCGGCAGCGGTTGATGGCCGGTTACTACTACAAGCTGATCAACGAAGACAATCGCCGCCTGAGCGTCGGGCTCAATACCATGCTGTGGCACTACCAGAAGGATTTGAGCGGCTATTCGCTGGGGCAGGGCGGCTATTACAGCCCGCAGCAATATCTGTCGCTGTCGCTGCCGGTCAACTACCGTCAGCGCACCGAGAACTGGTCGTGGGAGCTGGGCGGTTCGGTTTCGCTGTCCCATTCCAAAACCGACAGCCAGCGCCGCTATCCGCTGCAGGGACTGATCCCGGATTCGTTGCCCGATAAGTTCGCCGTCGAGGACGGCAGCTCCTCGAGCGGCGTCGGTTATACCCTGCGGGCGATCGTCGAACGCCGTCTCAGTTCGCACTGGACGCTCGGCGCCGGCATAGACATTCAACAGGCGAAGGACTATACGCCGAGCCACGCGTTGATTTATCTGCGTTATTCCCTGGCCGGCTGGCAAGGGGATCTCGATTTGCCGCCGCAGCCGCTGACGCCTTACGCCGACTTCAAGTAGCCGGAAGGGGGAAAGATTCGGAGTGTCGGACGCCGGGGAGTTTTGTTACCCTGTGTGCGGGTCGCGTTTGTTCGCTTTAGGAAAAGACTGAAACCCGCGATTTTCTTGGTTTTGCCTGCGGCATAGCCAGATAAAAACAGCCGATGATCGAGTATACTCAGCCCGGTTCGAGGGGGCGGGTGAGAGTCAGCCCCCTTTTTTGTTTCAGCCCGATTTCACGGAGAGCAGGTTTGCGGGTCAGGCGTTCGTTAACGATTAAGCAGATGGCGACAGTGTCCGGCGTGGCGCTGGTTACGATCTGCATCTTTATCGTGATCCAGTTATTCCACTTTGTGCAGCAGCGCAGGGATGACTACGCCCAGCAACTGGAGAATATCGCCCACTCCGTGCGCCAGCCGCTGGCGGAGGCGGTGCTGCGCATGGACGTGCCGGAAGCCAAAAGGGTGCTGAACACGCTGTTGCCGGTCGGCATTCTCAGCCGGGCGGATATCGTCTTGCCGAACGAGTTTCAGGCGCTGCACGCCAATTTCCCGCCAGAGCGGCCGGTGCCGACGCTGATCGCCCGGCTGTTTGAACTGCCTATCCAAATATCCGTGCCGCTCTATTCGCTGGAACGGGTGCCGGCCAACCAGCAGCCGCTGGCCTACCTGGTGCTGCAGGCCGATTCGTTCCGCATGTACCAGTTTATCCTCAGCATATTGTCGACCATGCTGTCGACCTACCTGCTGCTGGCGCTGATCCTGTCGGTGGCCATCACCTGGTGCATGAACCGGTTGATGGTGCATCCGCTGCGCGCGATGGCCAAAGAGCTGGAGAACATCTCGCAGGACGAAGCGCCCTATCATCAACTGATGCTGCCGGCGCTGCACCAGGATGATGAGCTCGGCCTGCTGGTGCGCAATTACAACCGCAATCAACAGACGCTGGCCAAGGCGCATGCCGACATGAGCCGCCTGAGCACCCGCCACCCGGTGACCGAACTGCCGAATCCTGCATTGCTGAACGCGTTGCTGGAACAGCATATCGCCTCCAGTCTGCGCCCCGAGCGTTTTAACCTGCTGGTGATCGGCATCGAGACGCTGCATGAAGCGTCTGGCGTGATGAGCCCGGCGATGCGCGAAGCGCTGCTGCTGGCGCTGGCGAAGAAGCTGCGCGGCTGCATCGACGAAAACGGCGTGTTGGCGCAGCTGAGCAATACCGAATTCGCCATTCTGGCCAAGGGCATCGAGCGGCCGTTCCACGCCATGCAGCTGGCGCGGCGCATCATGGCGGAGATCAATGCGCCGTTGACGCTGGAAGGCCTGGCGCTGCGGCCCAACGCCAGCATCGGCATCGCGCACTACCTCAATCAGGGGGAGAGTGCGGAACAGCTGCTGCGCAGCGCCACCTCGGCGATGATGTCCGCGCACCGCGAAGGAAAAAATCAGATCCTGTTCTTCGAACCCAGCCTGACGGAACGCACGCAGAAGCGGCTGACGCAGGAGAGCGAGATCCTGCACGGCATCGAGCAGCGGCATTTCACGCTGTTCCTGCAGCCGCAGATCGACATGCAGTCCAACGAGGTGATCGGCGCCGAAGCGCTGCTGCGTTGGCAGCAGTATGACGGCAGCTATACCCTGCCGGCCGACGTTATCCCGCTCGCGGAAGAGCTGGGCGTGATCGTGCCGCTCGGCAACTGGGTGCTGGAAGAGTCTTGCCGCATCCTGGCGGACTGGCAACAACGCGGCATTGCGCTGCCGATGGCGGTTAACGTTTCCGGCATTCAGATGCAGGACGAGGCGTTCGTCCCGCATCTGAAAAACCTGCTGGCGCAGTATCGGATCGATCCGCGCAAGCTGCTGCTGGAGATCACCGAGACGGTACGCATCGACGATCTCGATCGCGCCCTGGCGCTGCTGCGCGAGCTGCACGACCTGGGGCTGTCGATCGCGCTGGACGACTTCGGCATGGGCTACTCCAGCCTGGAGTACCTCAACCGCTTGAAATCCCTGCCGATCGATTTGATTAAGATCGACCGCAGTTTCATTCAGGGGCTGCCGGCCGACGATGCGATGGTGCGCATCGTCAGTTCGATCTCCGAAGTGCTGGCGTTGCCGGTAATGGCCGAAGGCGTGGAAAACGCCGAACAGCGCGACTGGCTGCTGCAGCACGGCATTCGCAGTGGGCAGGGATTCCTGTTCGCCCGGCCGCTGCCGCGCGAAGCGTTCGAAGCCGAGTTTTGCCGCGCGGCGCGGTGAGCGTCGCGATACCTTTCCGGTACTTTTCCTCGTCCGAAAATCGCCATTCTTTATCTACCTCTTTTGCGTTAGTGCAAACAAAGGCTTACGCAATTTTCAGCTTTGCACCCCGACTGACGCGTTTCAGCTCTTAAATTCACATCAACCCCACACGGTGGGTGCAACAAATTATTTCCATGTTGTTAAGTGGGTGTTATTTTCCGCGCAAGCGATGAACAGGCTGGATTTTTAGACTGCTGCCTGATGCGTGTCTTCCCCCCATAGGATGTTCATATGAAAACAACGATCTTTAAGAGCCTCTATTTTCAGGTGCTGACGGCGATCACGCTGGGTATCCTGCTTGGCCATTTCTACCCTGACCTCGGCGCCGAGATGAAACCTCTGGGCGATGGCTTCGTCAAACTGATCAAGATGATCATCGCGCCGGTGATCTTCTGCACCGTGGTGACCGGCATCGCCGGCATGGAAAGCATGAAGGCGGTAGGGCGCACCGGCGCCATCGCGCTGCTGTATTTTGAAATCGTCAGCACCATCGCGCTGATTATCGGCCTGGTGATCGTCAACCTGGTGCAACCGGGCGCCGGCATGAACGTCGATCCCGGCACGCTGGACGCCAAAGCGGTAGCGGTCTACGCCGAGCAGGCGCAGCAGCAGGGCATCATCCCGTTCCTGCTGGACATCATCCCCGGCAGCGTGATCGGCGCGTTCGCCAGCGGCAACATTCTTCAGGTGCTGCTGTTCGCGGTACTGTTCGGCTTCGCCCTGCATCGTCTGGGCGACAAAGGGCAGCTGATCTACAACGTGATCGACAGCTTCTCGCGGGTGATTTTCGGCATCATCAATATGATCATGCGCCTGGCGCCGCTGGGGGCCTTCGGCGCCATGGCGTTTACCATCGGTAAATACGGTGTCGGCACCCTGGTGCAACTCGGCCAACTGATCGTGTGCTTCTATATCACCTGCATCCTGTTCGTGGTGGTGGTGTTGGGCAGCATCGCCCGCGCCAACGGCTTCAGCATCTTCAAATTCGTCAACTACATCAAAGAAGAGCTGCTGATCGTGCTGGGGACCTCGTCGTCCGAATCCGCGCTGCCGCGCATGCTGGATAAAATGGAGAAGCTGGGCTGCAAGAAATCGGTGGTGGGTCTGGTTATTCCGACCGGGTACTCCTTCAACCTGGACGGCACCTCTATCTACCTGACCATGGCCGCGGTGTTTATCGCGCAGGCGACCAATACCCACATGGACATCATGCATCAGATTACCCTGCTGGTGGTGCTGCTGCTCTCCTCCAAAGGGGCGGCGGGCGTGACCGGCAGCGGCTTTATCGTGTTGGCCGCCACCATCTCCGCCGTCGGCCACCTGCCGCTGGCCGGCCTGGCGCTGATCCTCGGCATCGACCGCTTCATGTCGGAAGCCCGTGCGTTGACCAACCTGGTGGGCAACGGGGTGGCGACCGTGGTGGTGGCAAAATGGTGTAACCAGCTGGATGAAAAACAGCTGAAAGACACGCTGAACAACAAAAACACCGGCGCGGACAAAACGCTGCCTTCCGCCTGATATCGGCGGTAAATCACCGGCCGCATCCGCGGCCGGTGAGGTTCTTCCCCTGCCTCGTAACGATTTTTTGCATTAAAAACCCCGCAATCCATTATTTTTCACTCTAATGAGTGACATCCGCAAAGGCGCGCGGTCTAACACGGTGGTACACTTTCTGCTTTCCGCCCCACCGTGAAACTCAGGGCGTATTTTTATGATTCCATTGAATGGAATACACGCATTTGCATAAGAAATTGGATAGTCATTAAGTAGGGGTTCACATGCAGGGCACCAGAATTCATCTTATAGTTGGTGGGTTGCTATTGGCTGCAGCCAGTAGCAGCGTGCAGGCTGAAGCACTACAACCCGACCCTGCCTGGCAGCAGGGGGCGCTGGCCAACGGGTTTTCATGGCAGATTCTCGATACGCCGCAGCGGCCGAGTGACCGCGTTGAACTGCGGTTGATCGTCAATACCGGCTCTTTGGTGGAGTCTTCGCAGCAGACCGGCTTTGCCCATCTGCTGCCGCGGCTGGCGTTGGCGCGTAGCGAAAGCTTCACGGCCCCGCAGCTGCGCGCCCTGTGGCAGCAGAGCGTGGATAACGAGCGGCCGCTGCCGCCGGCTATCATCTCGTATGATTTCACCATGTATAACCTCAGCCTGCCGAACAACCGGCCCGACCTGCTGAAAGAAGCGCTGGCCTGGCTGGCAGATACCACCGGCAAACTGGCGATCGACGAGCATACGGTGCACGCGGTGATGAATTCAAGCATCAATCCGGTCGGCACTTTCCCGCCCAATACCCAAGATGTCTGGTGGCGTTACCGCCTGAAAGGCTCGACGCTGCTGGCGCACGATCCGGCGCAGCCGGCAAAACGGCCGGTCAACCTCGAGCAGTTGAAGAAATTCTATCAGCAGTGGTATACCCCGGACGCCATGACGCTGTTCGTGGTCGGCAAGGTTGACAGCCGCAGCCTGGGCGAGCAGATCAACAAGGCGTTCTCGCCGTTGCAGGGCAAACGTGAAACACCGGCCCCGATGCCGACCCTGACGCCGCTGCCACAGCAGCCTGTGAGCCTGATCAGCGAGCAGGTGAAACAGGATACGCTGTCGATCATGTGGGATTCGCCGTGGCATCCGATCCGCGATTCGCAGAGCTTGCTCCGTTACTGGCGTGGCGATCTCGCCCGCGAGGCGCTGTTCTGGCATCTTCAGCAGACGCTGGAAAAAAGCGACCAGAAGAGCCTGCATCTGGGCTTTGACTGCCGCGTGCAGTACCAGCGCGGGCAGTGCGCCATCCATCTGGATACGCCGAACAACAACCTGAACGGCAGCCTGGGCTTTATCGCTCGCGAGCTGGCCAACGTGCGTGACAACGGCCTGTCGAAAGAGGAATTCGATGCGCTGCTGGCGCAGAAAAACGATCAGCTGAGCAAGCTGTTCGCCACCTACGCCCGCACCGACACCGATGTGCTGATGAGCCAGCGCCTGCGTTCGCAGCAGAGCGGGGTGGTGGATATCGCGCCGGAGCTGTATCAGAAACTGCGCCAGGAATTCCTGTCCAGCCTGACGCTGGAGACGTTGAATCAGGCGCTGAAGCTGCAGCTGTCTCAGGAGGCGACGCTGGTGCTGATGCAGCCGAAAGGCGAGCCGGAAATGAGCATGAAGCAGCTGCAGGAAACTTATGACGGTATCATGATGCCGGCGCCGGCGGTGGTGACGGAAGAAGCCAAACCGGCCGACGCCGCGGTGGCTGCGCCGGCGACGGACGCCGGCGCGCAGTAATATCGCGACAGGGGGCTCAGGCCCCCTCAGTTGCGATACAGCACCTTGATGATGTGGTAACCGAACTGGGTTTTGACCGGGCCGTAAGGTTTGAGCAGCGGGATGCTGAACACCGCTTTATCGAACGCAGGCACCATCGCGCCCTTGTTGAATTCGCCCAGCGAGCCGCCGTTGCGTTTTGACGGGCAGCTCGAATATTTGCGCGCCAGCGTGTCGAAGCTGACGCCGCGCTTCAGCTTGGCCAGCAGCTCGTTGGCCAGCTTTTCATTGTCTACCAGAATGTGCAGGGCGCACGCCGTTTTTGCCATGGTATTGCCTTTGTCGATGCGAAAATTGCGCTGATTATACCCGCTAAATCTCATCGGCGCTTTCTGCTACAATTCCCTTCCACGTTTTACAGTCGAGCAAGCCAGCACCATGCGATTAAACCCCAGCCAACAACAAGCCGTCGAATTCGTTACCGGGCCCTGCCTGGTGTTGGCCGGTGCCGGTTCCGGCAAGACGCGCGTTATCACCAACAAGATAGCCCACCTTATCCATCATTGCGGCTATCAGGCGCGGCACATCGCCGCCGTGACCTTTACCAACAAAGCCGCGCGCGAGATGAAAGAGCGCGTGTCGCAAACCCTGGGGCGCAAAGAGGCGCGCGGGCTGATGATTTCCACCTTCCACACCCTGGGGCTGGAAATCATCAAGCGGGAATATGTGGCGCTGGGCATGAAGTCCAACTTCTCGCTGTTCGACGACCAGGATCAGCTGGCGCTGTTGAAAGAGCTGACCGAAAAGTGGCTGGAAAGCGATAAAACGCTGGTGGCGCAGCTGATTTCGACCATCTCCAACTGGAAAAACGACCTGATCGATCCCCAGCGCGCGGCGGAGCTGGCGCGCTCGGAGCGCGACAAGCTGTTCGCCCACTGCTACGGCCTGTACCACGCCCATATGCGGGCGTGCAACGTGCTGGACTTCGATGACCTGATCCTGTTGCCGACGCTGCTGTTGCAACGCAACGAAGAGGTGCGCGAACGCTGGCAGCAGCGCATCCGCTATCTGCTGGTGGATGAGTACCAGGATACCAACACCAGTCAGTACGAGCTGGTGAAGCTGCTGGTGGGCAACCGCGCGCGCTTTACCGTGGTGGGCGACGACGACCAGTCGATCTACTCCTGGCGCGGCGCGCGGCCGCAGAACCTGGTGCTGCTGAAGGAAGATTTCCCGGCGCTGCAGGTGATCAAGCTGGAACAAAACTACCGTTCCAGCGAGCGCATTCTGAAGGCGGCCAACATTCTGATCGCCAATAACCCGCACGTGTTTGAAAAGCGGCTGTTTTCCGAGCTGGGGTATGGCGAAGAGCTGAAGGTGGTGACCGCCAACAATGAGGATCACGAAGCCGAGCGGGTGGTGGGGGAGCTGATCGCCCACCACTTCGTGAAAAAGACCAATTACGGCGACTATGCGATCCTGTACCGCGGCAACCACCAGTCGCGGGTGTTTGAAAAGATGCTGATGCAGAACCGCATCCCGTACAAGATTTCCGGCGGCACGTCGTTCTTCTCTCGCCCCGAGATCAAGGATCTGCTGGCTTACCTGCGCGTGCTGACCAACCCGGAAGACGACAGCGCCTTCCTGCGCATCGTCAATACCCCCAAGCGCGAGATCGGCCCGGCGACGCTGCAGAAGCTTGGCGAGTGGGCCAACCAGCGCAACAAGAGTTTGTTCCATGCCAGCTTCGATCTGGGGCTGAGCCAGCATCTGACCGGGCGCGGGCTGGAATCGCTGCAGCGTTTCACCCACTGGCTGGGCGGCATCGCCCAGCAGGCGGAGCGTGAGCCGGTGGCGGCGGTGCGCGATCTGATCCGCGGCGTGGATTATGAGAGCTGGCTGTTTGAAACCTCGACCAGCCCGAAGGCCGCCGAAATGCGGATGAAAAACGTCAACACGCTGTTCGGTTGGATGACGGAAATGCTGGAAGGCAACGATCTGGACGAGCCGATGACGCTGACCCAGGTCGTGACGCGCTTTACCCTACGCGACATGATGGAACGCGGCGAAAGTGAAGAGGAGCTGGATCAGGTACAGCTGATGACGCTGCACGCCTCAAAGGGGCTGGAGTTCCCTTACGTGTTCCTGGTGGGCATGGAAGAGGGCCTGCTGCCGCACCAGAGCAGCATCGACGAAGACAATGTCGATGAAGAGCGGCGTCTGGCCTATGTGGGGATCACCCGCGCGCAAAAAGAGCTGATTTTCACCCTGTGCCGCGAGCGCCGTCAGTACGGCGAGCTGGTGCGGCCGGAGCCGAGCCGGTTCCTGCTGGAGCTGCCGCAGGACGATTTGGCGTGGGAAACCGAGCGCAAAGTGGTGAGCCCGCAGGAGCGGATGCAGAAGGGGCAGAGCCATCTGGCCAATATTCGCGCCCAGCTGGCCAAGGCCAAAGGCGGGAATTAAAAAGAAAGGGCGCTCATCGCGCCCTTGTCATGTCAACGTTGTTCTTCCAACCGCAGCGTCCAGTGGACGTAGCTCTGCCAGTGGCTTTCCTGCTCCAGCGCCTCGGCGCGCAGCGGATGCTGTTCCAGCCAACCCGGCGGCAAGATCACCGTCAGTTCATCGTCCTGATTGGCGCGTAACCGCACCGCCGGCAGCGTGTCGTCGCGACGGCGGCTGGCGAAGATGATCGCCAGGCGCAAAATGCGGCACAGGCGCTGCGCAGTGCGCGGCGGCAGGGCGTTTTGCTGGTTCAACAGCGACAGGTCGAGGGTGTTGCTCTGGTTTTGCAGCAGGGTGGCCAGCAGTTTTTTCTGCGCCGGGGTAAAGCCGGGTAAGTCCAGGTGGCGGATCAGGTAAGCGGCGTGTTGCGGCGCCTGTTTGAAATCGACGCTGAGGCCGAGTTCGTGAATCAGACTGGCGCTGTGCAACAGCTCGCGACATCGCGCATCCAACTGCCACTCGTTGGCGACTTGCTGCGAGAAGTTGGCGGCGAGCTGGCTGACGCGTTCGGCCTGCTCGGTGTCGATCAGGTAACGGCGCTGCAGGTTGCGGATGGTGCGGATGCGAATATCCTGCTCCACCGGCAGATGCAGCATGCCGTAAACCAGGCCTTCACGCAGCGCCCCGCCGGCCAGCATCATGCTCTCGATGCCCAGCTCCTGGAAAATGGCCAACAGAATGGACAGGCCGCTCGGGAACACCAGCGCGCGCTCCAGCGTCAACCCTTCGATCTCCAGTTCTTCCAGCTTGCCGCACTGAATGGCGCGCTGTTTCAGCTGGCGCAGTTTGGGCAGGGTGATGCGCTCATCCATGCCCTGCGCCACCATGATCTCCTGCAGCGCTTGCACGGTGCCGGAAGCGCCGACGCAGATCTGCCAACCTTGCTGGCGCAATTGCGGTGCGATCGGCCGCACCATGTCGCGCGCGGCCTGTTCGGCGCGCTCGAAGTTTTCTTGCCCGAGGTTGCGATCGCTGAAGTAGCGTTCCAGCCAGGTGACGCAGCCCATCGACAGGCTATACAGCTGCGTTGCCTGTGCGCCGGTGCCGGTGACCAGTTCGGTGCTGCCGCCGCCGATATCGACGACCAGCCGGCGATCCGGCCCGCCGGTGGTGTGCGCGACGCCGTGATAGATCAGCCGTGCCTCTTCTTCGCCGCTGATCACCTGTACCGGGCAGCCGAGGATTTGCTCGGCGGCCTGCAGGAACTCATCGGCGTTGGACGCCAGACGCAGCGTGGCGGTGGCGACGACGCGGATCTGCTCGCGCGGTATGTCCTGCAGGCGTTCGGAGAACAGCCGCAGGCACTGCCAGCCGCGTTGCATGGCCTCATGCGACAGGTGATTGTTCTGATCCAGCCCGGCCGCCAGGCGCACTTTGCGCTTGATCCGCGCCAGAGTCTGAATGCTGCCGGCCACCTCGCGTACGACCAACATGTGGAAGCTGTTGGAGCCGAGATCGATGGCAGCATAAAGCGTGCTGGAACTGAGCATGGCGATCAGCTCGAACGTTTACGGTTGTTGCGCGGCGCGCCGCCGCGACGAGGCGCGGAGTTGCGACGTGGGCCGTTGCCGCCGCGCGGGCGCGACAGGCGCTTCGGCGCCGGCAAATCGGTCAGCAGCGCATCGCTGTTGTACTTGCTCACCGGAATGCTGTGGTCGATATAGGTCTCGATCGCCGGCAGGTTGAGCGCATACTCTTCGCACGCCAGGCTGATGGAGTGGCCGCTGGCGCCTGCGCGGCCGGTACGGCCGATGCGGTGCACGTAGTCTTCGCAGTCGTCAGGCAGATCGTAGTTGAAGACGTGCGTGACGGAAGGGATGTGCAGACCGCGCGCGGCGACGTCGGTGGCGACCAGAATATCGAGGTTGCCTTTGGTGAAGTCGTCGAGGATGCGCAGGCGTTTTTTCTGCGCCACGTCGCCGGTCAGCAGGCCCACGCGGTGACCGTCGGCGGCCAGATGGCCCCAGATGTCTTCGCAGCGGTGCTTGGTGTTGGCGAAGATGATGGCGCGATCCGGCCACTCTTCTTCGATCAGCGTCTGCAGCAGGCGCATTTTTTCTTCGTTGGACGGGTAGAACAGCTCTTCTTTAATGCGGTGGCCGGTTTTCTGTTCCGGTTCCACTTCAACATATTCGGCGTTGTTCATCTGCTCGAAGGCCAGTTCGCGTACGCGATAGGACAGGGTAGCGGAGAACAGCATGTTCAGGCGTTGATCGGCCGCTGGCATGCGGCGGAACAGCCAACGGATGTCTTTGATAAAGCCAAGATCGTACATGCGATCGGCTTCATCCAGCACGACGACCTGCATCGCGCCGAGATCGACATAGTTCTGTTTGGTGTAATCGATTAAACGGCCGGTGGTGCCAATCAGAATGTCCACGCCGCTTTCCAGCACTTTCAGCTGCTTGTCGTAGCCGTCGCCGCCGTAGGCCAGGCCCAGTTTCAGGCCGGTGCTCTGGGAGAGCGCTTCCGCATCAGAGTGGATTTGCACCGCCAGTTCACGCGTAGGCGCCATGATCAAGGCGCGCGGCTGATTGGTCTGGCGATCCTGTTTCGCCGGGTGAGTCAGCAAATAGTGAAAAGTAGACGCCAAAAACGCCAGCGTCTTTCCGGTACCGGTTTGCGCCTGACCTGCAACGTCACGCCCGGAGAGCGTGAGCGGCAATGCTAACGCCTGGATGGGCGTGCAATTGTGAAACCCTTTTTTCTCAAGGGCTTCAAGGACTAACGGGTGCAGGGCGAAGTCGGAAAACTTCTGTTCGGTCAAGTGTGTTTTGCTCATAGTGTGGTAGAATATCAGCTAACTATTGCTTTACGAAAGCACATCCGTTGAAATAAACGCGGTGCAATAAAATCACCTTGAGTTGGTTAATGCTACACCAACAAGGTAGACATAATCCTGTGGAGTAGAACATGAGCGATAAAATTATTCACCTGACTGACAGCAGCTTCGAAGCTGACGTGCTGAAAGCGGAAGGGCCGATCCTGGTCGATTTCTGGGCTGAATGGTGTGGGCCGTGCAAGATGATTGCTCCGATTCTGGATGAGATTGCCGAAGAGTTCGAAGGCAAACTGACCATCACCAAGCTGAATATCGATCAGAACCCGGCTACCGCGCCTAAGTACGGTATCCGTGGCATCCCTACGCTGTTGCTGTTCAAGAACGGTGAAGTGGCCGCGACCAAGGTTGGCGCGTTGTCCAAAGGTCAGCTCAAAGATTTCCTGAACGCGAATCTGTAATCGGGCGGGAAGCCCAGTATCAGGCGCCTGGCGGTGATGTTCAATTCACCGCTAGACGCCTGCCAAGAAGCGTGTTAAGTTTAACCACACTGCATATAGAACTTGCCCGAAGTTTTAAATCTAAAGAGTTTGAATCTAAAGCTATACTCTGTGTCGAACCACTGGCGTTGAAAGTAAACTGAACTCAGCCCGTGTTTTGGCAATCAAACGGTTTTGCAAAAATCATTTTTAAGGTACCTTCGATCTTCAACCGTCAATGCGTGCGCCCGATGTAAGCCATTTCTTACCGCGACGGCTCTGCGCCCGGTGATCGAACGTCCAGTAAACAGGCACGCATTTCGCTGCCATACCATTCACGATACAAGTTCGAGACATACCCCGAGTTTAAGAACCCACCACTATGAATCTTACCGAATTAAAGAATACGCCGGTTTCTGAGCTGATTACTCTCGGCGAAAATATGGGGCTGGAAAACCTTGCCCGCATGCGCAAGCAGGACATTATCTTCTCCATTCTGAAGCAACATGCGAAAAGCGGAGAAGATATCTTCGGCGACGGCGTGCTCGAGATATTGCAGGATGGATTCGGTTTCCTCCGCTCTGGAGACAGTTCCTACCTCGCCGGTCCCGACGACATCTACGTATCCCCTAGCCAAATCCGCCGCTTCAACCTCCGCACTGGTGACACCATTTCCGGTAAGATTCGTCCGCCAAAAGAAGGCGAGCGCTATTTTGCCCTGTTGAAAGTCAACGAAGTCAACTACGACAAGCCGGAAAACGCCCGCAGCAAGATCCTGTTCGAGAACTTGACGCCGCTGCACGCCAATTCCCGTCTGCGGATGGAGCGCGGCAACGGCTCGACCGAAGATTTGACGGCGCGCGTACTGGATCTGGCGGCGCCGATTGGCCGCGGCCAACGTGGCCTGATCGTGGCACCGCCGAAAGCCGGTAAAACCATGCTGCTGCAGAACATCGCGCAGAGTATCGCCTACAACCACCCAGACTGCGTGCTGATGGTGCTGCTGATCGACGAACGTCCGGAAGAAGTGACCGAGATGCAGCGTCTGGTGAAGGGCGAAGTGATCGCCTCGACCTTCGACGAGCCGGCTTCGCGTCACGTGCAAGTGGCCGAAATGGTGATCGAGAAGGCCAAGCGCCTGGTTGAGCACAAGAAAGACGTGATCATTCTGCTCGACTCCATCACCCGTCTGGCGCGCGCCTACAACACCGTGGTACCGGCCTCTGGCAAGGTGCTGACCGGTGGTGTGGACGCCAACGCCCTACACCGTCCGAAGCGTTTCTTCGGTGCGGCGCGTAACGTGGAAGAGGGCGGCAGCCTGACCATCATCGCGACTGCGCTGGTTGATACCGGTTCGAAGATGGACGAAGTGATCTACGAAGAATTTAAAGGCACCGGCAACATGGAATTGCACCTGGCGCGTAAAATCGCCGAGAAACGCGTATTCCCTGCGATCGATTACAACCGTTCCGGTACCCGTAAAGAAGAGCTGCTCACCACCTCCGAAGAGCTGCAAAAAATGTGGATCCTGCGCAAAATCATTCACCCGATGGGTGAGATTGACGCGATGGAGTTCCTCATTAATAAGTTGGCGATGACCAAAACCAACGATGAATTCTTCGATATGATGAAACGCTCATAATTCGTTAAAAAATTCGCTGAACGCCACGCCTAGTCGTGGCGTTTTTCGCTTTTGGCGGATACGATAAGTAGCAGTAATGGAAAAGTAAGTTGTTTCCGCGACTTATTGAGAATTCATCTTGTTTGTCGGTCGGCGCTGCGTCGGTCGGCTTTGCTGCTGTCGTTTTGTCAGCCGATGCGAAGAAAATAGGCATGAATCACCGTTGTCATAGGAAATGACCGAAAGGTGGCGGGGGCCGATGGCACAAGCCTTAGCCCGTGGTAAGCTGCCTTATCTTCTACAGAGATCTGTTAACTGTGAACTTACTCACTATGAGTACTGAAATTCTATTTGTTTTCCTGTTTTCTTTGGCTTTTCTCTTTGTTGCCCGCAAGGCGGCAAAACGTATTGGTCTGGTAGATAAACCCAATTATCGCAAACGCCATCAGGGGCTGATTCCTCTGGTCGGCGGTATTTCCGTTTATGCCGGATTGTGTTTCGCATTTTGGATTTCCGAACAGCCTATCGCGCACGCCAAGCTTTACCTCACCTGCGCCGGCATTCTGGTGTTTGTGGGCGCGCTCGACGATCGTTTTGACATCAGCGTTAAGATCCGCGCCCTGGTGCAGGCGTTGGTCGGCATCGCCATGATGGTATTCGCCGGTTTGTATCTGCGCAGCTTCGGCCATGTGCTGGGCGACTGGGAGATGTTGCTGGGGCCATTCGGCTATTTGGTCACGCTATTCGCGGTATGGGCGGCGATCAACGCCTTCAACATGGTCGATGGCATTGATGGTCTGCTGGGGGGGCTGTCATGCGTTTCCTTCGGCGCGCTGGGTCTGTTGCTGTACCTGAGCGGTCACCATGAGATGGCGTTCTGGTGCTTTGCGATGATCGCCACCATCGTTCCCTATATTTTGCTCAACCTCGGCATCCTCGGCCGCCGTTATAAGGTGTTCATGGGGGACGCCGGCAGCACCCTGATCGGCTTTACCGCCATATGGCTACTGTTGCAAAGCTCGCAGGGCAAGGCACACTCGATTAACCCGGTGACCGCGCTGTGGATCATCGCTATTCCGCTGATGGACATGATAGCAATCATGTATCGTCGTTTACGCAAGGGGATGAGCCCCTTCTCTCCCGATCGTCAACATATCCACCACCTGATCATGCGCGCCGGCTTTACGCCGCGGCAGGCTTTCGTATTGATCACCCTGGCGGCCGCATTGCTGGCGGCGGTAGGCGTGATCGGTGAGCGCCTGACTTTTATCCCAGAGTGGGTTATGTTGGCATTATTCTTGCTTGCTTTCTTCCTGTACGGTTACTGCATCAAGCGCGCCTGGCGGGTTGCGCGGTACATTAAGCGTATCAAGCGTCGCCTGCGGCGTTCGAGCGATAACAAGCAAGTATCTTAACCAGAGGCTTTTTGGCTGTGATGAATCCAGAAACAACGTCTGACAAGCATACCCCGGCGGTGGATAACGAACTCGATATCCGCGGCCTGTGCTGCACCCTGTGGCGCGGCAAACCGTGGATTATCGGCATTGCGGTGCTGTTTGCGGCGGTCGCGTTGATCGTCTCTTATCTGGTTAAGCAAGAGTGGAGCGCGACCGCAATCACAGACAAACCCACGGTGAATGCGTTGGGCGGTTACTACTCCCAGCAGCAGTTCCTGCGTAATCTGGATGTGCGCACGCTGCCGGCGACGGCCGGCGATCAGCCGAGCATCGCGGATGAAGCGTACAATGAGTTCATCATGCAACTGGCGGCTTACGATACGCGTCGCGATTTCTGGCTGCAGAGCGAATACTACAAGCAACGTCAGGAAGGGGATGCCCGCGCCGATGCGGCGCTGCTCGATGAGCTGATCAACAACATCCTGTTCACGCCGCGCGACGACAAAAAAGTCCCGAACGACGGCGTGAAGCTGACGGCGGAAACCGCGGCGGACGCCAACCGCCTGCTGCGCCAATACGTGGCCTTCGCCAGCCACCGCGCTGCCCTGCACCTGAACGAAGAGATCCAGGGGGCGTGGGCCGCTCGTACCACCTCGATGAAGGCACAGGTCAAGCGCCAGGAAGCGGTCGCGGAGTCGGTTTACAAGCGCGAGCTGAACACCACGCAGCAGGCGTTGAAAATCGCCGAGAGCCAGGGGATCAGCCGTACGCAAACCGACACCCCGGCTGAGCAGTTGCCGGATTCGGATCTGTTCTTGCTGGGCCGGCCAATGCTGCAGGCGCGTCTGGAAGGCCTGCAGGCCTCCGGCCCGACCTATGACCTGGATTACGATCAGAACCGCGCAATGTTGGCGACGCTGAACGTTGGCCCGACGTTGGATGAGAAGTTCCAGACCTATCGTTATTTGCGCACGCCGGAAGAGCCGGTAAAACGCGACAGCCCGCGCCGGGTATTCTGGCTGATTCTGTGGGGCGCGATGGGCGCTTTGGTTGGCGCGGGTGTTGCCTTGGCGCGTCGGCCGCGTAGTTAAAAAATAATATAATAATCTGATGCAGGGCGCGTGAGCGCCCCATTCGCAGGCGGGGCCTGCGATTAACCGACCAAAAGAGATTCGCTGTGAAAGTGTTGACTGTTTTCGGCACCAGACCTGAAGCCATTAAAATGGCACCGCTGGTACATGCACTGGCCCAGGATGAGGCTTTTGAAGCAAGAGTCTGCGTAACGGCACAGCATCGTGAGATGTTGGATCAGGTATTGCGGTTGTTTGAGATCACGCCGGATTACGATCTGAACATCATGAAACCCGGCCAGGGGCTAACGGAAATCACCTGTCGCATCCTGGAAGGGTTGAAAGGGGTGCTGGAAGACTTCAAACCGGATGTGGTGCTGGTGCACGGCGATACCACTACCACGCTGGCGACCAGCCTGGCGGCGTTCTATCAACGCATCCCCGTTGGGCATGTCGAGGCCGGGCTGCGCACCGGCAATCTGTATTCTCCCTGGCCGGAAGAGGCCAACCGCAAACTGACCGGCCATCTGGCGATGTACCATTTCGCGCCAACCGAGAACTCGCGCCAAAACCTGTTGCGCGAGCTGCTGCCGGACAACCGTATTTTCGTGACCGGCAATACGGTGATCGACGCGTTGTTCTGGGTGCGCGACCGCGTGATGAGTGATGCTGCGCTGCGCGCTGGTCTGGCGCAGCGTTACCCATTCCTCGACGCCGACAAGAAACTGATCCTGGTCACCGGCCATCGCCGCGAAAGCTTTGGCGGCGGCTTTGAGCGAATTTGCAGCGCGCTGGCGGAGATCGCCAGCAATCACCCGGAAGTGCAGGTGGTGTATCCGGTGCATCTCAATCCAAACGTCAGTGAGCCGGTGAATCGCATTTTGAAAGGTATCGACAACGTCATGCTGATCGAACCGCAGGATTATTTGCCGTTTGTCTATCTGATGACTCACGCTTACATGATCCTGACCGACTCCGGCGGCATTCAGGAAGAGGCGCCCTCGTTAGGCAAGCCGGTGCTGGTGATGCGCGACACCACCGAGCGCCCTGAGGCGGTAGATGCGGGCACGGTGCGCCTGGTCGGCACCGATGTGGCCAAAATTGTTGAAGCGGTGACCCGGCTGTTGACGGACGAAAGCGAATATCACGCGATGAGCCGGGCGCACAACCCATACGGCGACGGGCATGCCTGTCAGCGTATCCTCGAAGCTTTAAAGAATCATCAGGTGACACTATGAGTTTTGACACTATTTCGGTTATCGGCCTGGGTTATATCGGCTTGCCAACGGCGGCGGCGTTTGCTTCCCGCAAGAAAAAAGTGGTGGGTGTAGATGTTAACCAACATGCGGTAGATACCATTAACCGCGGCGCGATCCACATCGTTGAGCCGGATCTGGACAAAGTGGTCAAGGCCGCCGTCGACGGCGGTTTCCTGCAGGCGGTGACCAAGCCGCTGGCGGCCGATGCATTCCTGATCGCGGTGCCTACGCCGTTCAAGGGCGATCACGAGCCGGATCTGGCCTATGTCGAAGCGGCGGCGAAATCGCTGGCGCCGGTGCTGAAAAAAGGCGATCTGGTGATCCTCGAGTCCACCTCGCCGGTGGGCGCCACCGAACAGATGGCGGAATGGCTGGCGCAGGCGCGCAGCGATCTCAGCTTCCCGCAGCAAGCGGGCGAAGCGGCGGACGTGAATATCGCCTACTGCCCGGAGCGCGTGCTGCCGGGGCAGGTGATGGTAGAGCTGATTCAAAACGACCGCGTGATCGGCGGCATGACGCCGAAGTGCTCGGAACGTGCCAGCGCGCTGTACAAGATTTTCCTCGAGGGCGAATGCGTGATCACCAACTCGCGCACTGCCGAGATGTGCAAGCTGACGGAAAACAGCTTCCGCGACGTGAATATCGCCTTTGCCAACGAATTGTCGTTGATCTGCGCCGAACAGGGGATCAACGTCTGGGAACTGATCCGGCTGGCGAACCGCCATCCGCGGGTGAATATTTTGCAGCCAGGGCCGGGCGTAGGTGGTCACTGCATCGCCGTCGATCCGTGGTTTATCGTGGCGCAAAATCCGCAGCAGGCGCGCCTGATCCACACCGCACGCCTGGTGAACGACGGAAAACCGCTGTGGGTGGTCGACCGGGTGAAAGCGGCGGTGGCCGATTGCCTGGCCGCCACCGATAAGCGCGCGTCCGAGGTGAAAATTGCCTGCTTCGGCCTGGCCTTCAAGCCGAATATCGACGATTTGCGTGAAAGCCCGGCGGTAGAAGTGGCGCACCTGATCGCCGAATGGCACGTCGGCGAAACGCTGGCGGTGGAACCGAACGTCGAACAGTTGCCGAAGTCGCTGGCGGGCCATGTGACGTTGACGCCAATCGCTGAGGCGTTGCAGCAGGCCGATGTGATCGTGATGTTGGTCGATCACCAACAGTTCAAGGCCATCCGGCCGGAAGATGTAAAACAAACATGGGTTGTTGATACCAAAGGAGTATGGCGTTGAAACGTATTTTAGTTACCGGTGGTGCCGGTTTTATTGGCTCCGCAGTTGTGCGGCACATCATTGAGGCCACCGGCGACAGCGTGGTGGTGGTGGATAAGCTGACCTATGCCGGTAACCTCGAGTCGCTGGCGGTGGTGGCTGAGAGCGAGCGCTATGCTTTCGAACAGGTCGACATCTGCGATCGTGCCGAGCTGGATCGGGTATTTGCCCAGTATCAGCCGGACGTGGTGATGCACCTGGCGGCGGAAAGCCACGTCGATCGTTCTATCGACGGCCCGGCGGCCTTTATCGAGACCAACGTGGTTGGCACTTACACGATGCTGGAGGCGGCGCGCCATTACTGGCAGCCGTTGGCGGCGGAGAAGAAGCTGGCTTTCCGTTTCCATCATATCTCCACCGACGAAGTGTACGGCGACCTGCACGGCACCGACGATCTGTTCACCGAAACCACGCCATATGCGCCGAGCAGTCCGTATTCCGCCTCCAAGGCGTCGAGCGATCATCTGGTGCGTGCTTGGTTGCGCACCTACGGTTTGCCGACCCTCGTGACCAACTGTTCGAACAACTACGGCCCTTATCACTTCCCAGAGAAGTTGATTCCGTTGGTGATCCTGAATGCGGTAGCCGGAAAACCGCTGCCGGTATATGGCAACGGCGCGCAGGTGCGTGACTGGTTATATGTCGAGGATCACGCGCGCGCGCTTTATCAGGTCGTGACCGAAGGCGTAGTAGGCGAAACTTACAATATTGGTGGCCATAACGAGCGCAAGAATATCGAAGTGGTGCAGACCATTTGCGATCTGCTGGAAGAACTGGCGCCCAACAAACCGCAGGGCGTGGCGAACTACCGCGATCTCATCATTTACGTGAAGGATCGCCCGGGCCACGATATGCGTTACGCCATCGACGCCGGCAAAATCGATCGTGAGTTGGGCTGGCGGCCGCAGGAAACCTTCGAAAGCGGCATTCGCAAGACGGTAGCCTGGTATTTGGCTAACGAAACCTGGTGGCGCCGGGTGCAAGACGGTTCTTATGCCGGCGAGCGTTTGGGGTTGTCAGATTAATTTAACGCCGCGTCGCTCTGCGGCGATGCGGCGGGTTTTGGAGTAAGTATGAAAGGTATTATTCTGGCCGGCGGTTCCGGCACGCGTCTGCATCCGATTACTCGTGGTGTGTCCAAGCAACTGCTGCCGATCTACGACAAACCGATGATCTATTATCCGTTGTCGGTGCTGATGCTGGCGGGGATCCGCGATGTTTTGATCATCTCGACCCCGGAAGATCTGCCGTCCTTCGAGCGTTTGTTGGGTAACGGCGAGCAGTTCGGCGTCAATCTCAGCTATGCGGTGCAGCCCAAGCCGGAAGGTCTGGCGCAGGCGTTTCTGATCGGCGAGGAGTTTATCAACGGCGATTCTTGCTGCCTGGTGCTGGGCGATAACATCTTCTTCGGCCAATCTTTCAGCCCGAAATTAAAAACGGTCGCGGCTCGCACCGAAGGCGCCACCGTGTTCGGTTATCAGGTCATGGATCCTGAACGCTTTGGCGTCGTGGAGTTTGACGACAACTTCCGCGCGCTGTCGATCGAAGAAAAGCCGAAGAAACCGAAATCCGATTGGGCGGTGACCGGCCTGTACTTCTACGATAGCCAGGTGGTGGAGTTTGCCAAGCAGGTGAAGCCTTCCGAACGCGGCGAGCTGGAAATCACCAGCATCAACCAGATGTATCTGGAGCGCGGTGAACTGACCGTCGAGCTGTTGGGGCGCGGTTTTGCCTGGTTGGACACCGGGACTCACGACAGTCTGCTGGAAGCCAGCAGCTTTGTGCAGACGGTAGAAAAGCGTCAGGGCTTTAAAATCGCCTGTCTGGAAGAGATTGCCTGGCGCAACGGTTGGTTGGATGACAAGGGGTTGAAACGCGCCGCTACCGCATTGTCCAAAACGGGCTACGGCAAGTATTTGCTGGATCTGCTGCATGCACGTCCACGCCACTATTGAGCCTTTGTCATGGGAAAGCGAGTTTTTCGCGCTAGACAGCGCGAAACTCAGCTTCTCCTCCTCGGCTCCGGCGCTTGCCGAAGCCGATCTGGCGGCTTATACCCTGGTGCAGGCCAAAGTCCCCGCTCAGCACCTTGCGTTGGCGGACGGCCTGGCTGACTTGGGGTTTCGCCTGGTTGAGGGCGAAGTCGATCTGGTTCTGGCTCTTGAGCACGATCACGCGGTTAAACCGGGTTCCGTCGCCCAGACTTCCCGCCTGGCGACAGAGGCCGATATCCCGGCATTGCGTGCCGCGGCGGCTCAGGCGTTCACCGTCAGCCGCTTTCGTACTCCCTGGTATCAACCTGATGACAGCGGACGGTTTTATGCTTTATGGATCGAAAAGGCCGTTCTGGGCACTTTCGATCATCAGTGCCTGTTGGCGCTGGACGAACGGGGGCAACCCGAAGGCTTTGTCAGCCTGCGTGACATTGGCGGCCAGGAAACGCGCATCGGCCTGTTGGCGGCTTTCCCCGGCGCATTCGGCCGGGGCGTGGGCGCCAGGCTGATGACGGCGGCGATCGCCGAATGTCGGCGGCAAGGAATGCAGCGCCTGCGGGTCGCGACCCAGGTAGGCAATATCGCCGCATTACGACTCTATCAACGACAGGGTGCCGTGATTGAAAGCACCGCGTACTGGTTATACAGAGGTAGACATGATTCCATTTAACGCTCCACCGGTTGTTGGCACTGAACTGGAATATATGCAGGCTGCCATGGGCAGCGGCAAATTGTGCGGCGACGGCGGTTTCACCCGTCGCTGCCAGCAGTGGATGGAACAGCGTTTCGGCAGCGCGAAAGTGTTGTTGACGCCTTCCTGCACCGCGTCGTTGGAAATGGCCGCCATCCTGCTGGATATTCAGCCGGGTGACGAAGTGATCATGCCGAGCTTTACCTTCGTTTCAACCGCCAACGCCTTTGTGCTGCGCGGCGCCAAAGTGGTGTTCGTCGACCTGCGTCCGGACACCATGAACATCGACGAAACCAAAATCGAAGCGGCGATCACCGATAAAACCCGCGCGATCGTACCGGTGCACTACGCCGGCGTCGCCTGCGAGATGGATACCATCATGGCGCTGGCGAAGAAATATAACCTGTTCGTAGTGGAAGACGCCGCGCAGGGCGTGATGTCGACCTACAAAGGCAAGGCATTGGGCACCATCGGCCATATCGGCTGCTTCAGCTTCCATGAAACCAAAAACTACACCGCCGGCGGCGAAGGCGGCGCGACGCTGGTGAACGATCCGGCCCTGATCGATCGGGCGGAAGTCATCCGCGAGAAGGGCACCAACCGCAGCCAGTTCTTCCGTGGCCAGGTCGATAAATATACCTGGCGCGATATCGGTTCCAGCTATCTGATGTCTGACCTGCAGGCCGCTTACCTGTGGGGCCAGCTGGAAGTGGCGGAACGCATCAACCAGCGCCGTTTGGCACTGTGGCAGAAGTACTACGACAGCTTCCTGTCGTTGGCGAAGGCCGGCCGCATCGAACTGCCGAGCATCCCAGCCGACTGCGTGCATAACGCGCACATGTTCTATATCAAGTTGCGTGATATCGAAGAGCGCACGGCCTTTATCGACTACCTGAAGGAAGCCGAAATCATGGCCGTGTTCCACTATATTCCGCTGCATGACTGCCCGGCCGGTGAACGCTTTGGCCGCTTTGCCGGCGAAGATCGTTACACCACGCAGGAAAGCGCGCGTCTGGTGCGCTTGCCGCTGTTCTACAATATGTCTGATGTCAATCAGCGTACGGTAATCAATACCATCCTGAGCTTCTTTGCCTGATATGTCGTTGGCAAAAGCATCGATATGGACTGCCGGCTCCACGCTGATCAAAATCGGCGTGGGGCTGTTGGTGGTGAAACTGCTGGCGGTGGCGTTTGGCCCCAGCGGGGTGGGGCAGGCGGGTAACTTCCGCCAGTTGATTACCGTGCTGGGCGTGCTGTCCGGCGCGGGCATTTTTAACGGCATCACCAAATACGTGGCGGAGTACCATCAGGATCCGCAGCGTTTGCGCCTGGCGGTCGGCACCGCGTCGAGCATCGTGCTGGGCTTTTCGACCTTGCTGGCGCTGGTGTTTCTGTTCGCCGCCGAACCGATCAGCATCGGGCTGTTCGGGCATGCCGATTACGTCGGCGTGGTGCGCGCCGTCGCTTTCATTCAGATGGGCATCGCCTACGCCAACCTGTTCATGGCGGTGCTGAAAGGCTATCGCGACGCGATGGGCAATGCGCTGGCGGTGATCGGTGGCAGCCTGATTGGCGTGGTGGCTTATTACCTGTGCTTCAAGCTGGGGGGCTATGAAGGCGCGCTGGCGGGGCTGGCGCTGGTGCCGGCGTTGGTGGTGTTGCCTGCCGGGCTGATGCTGTGGCGGCGCAAAACGTTGCCGTTGCGCTATCTGGCGCCGCGTTGGGACAAACTCGTGGCCGGCAACCTCGGCAAATTCACCCTCATGGCGTTGATCACCTCGGTGACGCTGCCGGTGGCTTACGTGATGATGCGTAACCTGCTGGCCGCGCATTACGGTTGGGATGAGGTGGGGATTTGGCAGGGCGTCAGCAGCATTTCCGATGCCTATCTGCAGTTCATCACCGCCTCGTTTACCGTCTATCTGCTGCCGACGCTGTCGCGGCTGACGGACAAGGGCGCCATCTCGCGGGAGATCGTGCGCTCGTTGAAATTCGTGCTGCCGGCGGTAGCGGCGGCGAGCTTTACGGTGTGGCTGCTGCGTGATTTCGCCATCTGGCTGTTGTTCTCGGACAAATTCGTCGCCATGCGCGATCTGTTTGCCTGGCAGCTGGTGGGCGACGTGCTGAAAGTCGGGGCCTATGTGTTCGGCTATTTGGTGATCGCCAAAGCGTCGCTGCGCTTTTATATCCTGACGGAAGTCAGCCAGTTTCTGCTGCTGACGCTGTTCTCGCACTGGCTGATCCCGCTGCATGGCGCGCTGGGAGCGGCTCAGGCCTATATGGCAACCTACATCGTGTATTTCGCGCTCTGTAGCTGCGTGTTTCTTATTTATCGTAGACGAGTATGACCACACTGATTCACGTTCTGGGATCCGATATCCCGCATCATAACCAGACGGTGCTGCGCTTCTTCAATGACGTGCTGGCGCCGCGTCTGCCGGCTGAGCAGACGCGGCATTTTATGGTGGCGGCCAAGGATGTGGCGGCACTGGGAGATTTCCCCGCCCTGAACATTGAGCCCTACGCGGATAAGAAAAGCCTGGCGGCGGCGGTCATCGCCCGCGCCCAGGCCGATCGCGCTGCGCGCTTCTTCCTACACGGCCAGTTTAATCCGGGGCTGTGGTTGGCGCTGCTGAGCGGCAAGATCAAGGCGCGTCAGGTCAGTTGGCATATTTGGGGCGCCGATCTGTATGAAGACGCCGCCAGCTGGAAATTCCGGCTGTTCTATCTGCTGCGCCGCATTGCGCAGGGGCGGGTAGGGAATGTGTTTGCTACCCGTGGCGACGTGATTCACTACCAGCAGCGCCATGCGCGGGTGCCGGCCTCGCTGCTGTACTTCCCGACCCGCATGGATCCGGCGCTGACCGACGTTCACGTCGAGAAAAACCTGGCCGGGCCGATGACGATTCTGGTGGGCAACTCCGGCGATCGCAGCAATCGGCATATCGAAGCGCTGCAGGCGATTCATCAGCAGTTCGGCGCCGACGTGCGCGTGATCCTGCCGATGGGTTATCCGGCCAACAACGATGCTTACATCGAGCAGGTGCGCGCCGCCGGATTGCCGCTGTTCGGCGAGAAAAACCTGCAGCTGCTCACGCAGCAGGTGGCGTTTGAGGACTACCTCAATATTCTGCGCGCCTGCGATCTCGGCTATTTCATTTTCAATCGCCAGCAGGGGATTGGCACCCTGTGCCTGCTGATTCAGTTCGGCGTGCCTTTCGTGCTCAGCCGGCAGAACCCGTTCTGGCAGGATTTGGCGGAACAGCACCTGCCGGTGCTGTTCTACGGCGACTCGCTCGACGAGGCGGTGGTGCGCGAAGCGCAGCGTCAGCTGGCGGCGGTGGATAAACAGGCGATCGCCTTCTTCAATCCGAACTATGTTGACGGCTGGCAGCAAGCCCTGGCGTTGGCAGCGGGAGAGCATTCATGACGTTGGCGCAATTCGGCGGCCTGTTTGTCGTCTATCTGGTCAGCCTGACGTTTATCCTGACGCTGACCTACCAGGAGTTTCGGCGCGTGCGCTTTAACTTCAACGTCTTCTTCTCGCTGCTGTATTTGCTGACGTTCTATTTCGGCTTCCCGTTAACCTGCCTGCTGGTGTTTCAGTTTGACGTCGAGGTGGTGCCGGTGGAGTTTCTGCTGTACGCCCTGCTGTCGGCGACGGCGTTTTACGCCATCTATTACGTCACCTACAAGACCCGGCTGCGCAAGCGCCGTACTCAGCCGCGCGCGGCGCTGTTTACCATGAACCGGGTAGAGACTCATATGACCTGGGTGCTGCTGGCGCTGGTGGCGATCGGTACCGTGGGCATCTTCTTCATGCAGAACGGCTTCCTGCTGTTCAAGCTCAATTCCTACAGCCAGATCTTCTCCAGCGACGTGTCCGGCGTGGCGCTCAAGCGGTTCTTCTACTTCTTCATTCCGTCGATGCTGGTGGTCTATTTCCTGCGGCAGGATCTGCGCGCCTGGTTCTTGTTCCTGGTGGCGACGGTGGCGTTCGGCATTCTGACTTACGTGATCGTCGGCGGCACCCGTGCCAACATTATCATCGCTTTCGCGCTGTTCCTGTTTATCGGCATCGTGCGCGGCTGGATCACGCTGTGGATGCTGGCGGCGGCGGGCATATTCGGCGTGGTCGGCATGTTCTGGCTGGCGTTGAAGCGCTATAGCCTGGACGTCAGCGGCGCGGAAGCGTTTTATACCTTCCTCTATCTGACCCGCGATACCTTCTCGCCGTGGGAAAACCTGGCGCTGCTGCTGCAAAATTACGACAAGATCGATTTCCAGGGCCTGGCGCCGATCTTGCGTGATTTCTACGTCTTTATCCCAACCTGGCTATGGCCGGGCCGGCCGGACGTGGTGCTGAACTCCGCCAACTATTTCACCTGGGAAGTGCTGAACAACCACTCCGGGCTGGCGATTTCGCCGACGCTGATCGGTTCGCTGGTGGTGATGGGCGGCGCGCTGTTTATCCCGATCGGCGCGATTCTGGTGGGCATGATCATCAAGTGGTTCGACTGGCTGTATGAGCTGGGCAAAACCGAGCCGAACCGCTATAAGGCGGCCATTTTGCAGGGGTTCTGCTTTGGCGCGGTGTTCAACATGATCGTGTTGGCGCGCGAAGGGGTGGACTCATTCGTGTCGCGCGTGGTGTTCTTCTGCATTATTTTCGGCGCCTGTCTGGTGCTGGCGAAGTTGCTGTATTGGCTGTTCGATACCGCCGGGCTGATCAAGGCCAGAGTGACGCGTGCCCGCGCGCTGGCGTCTCCGCCTCGGGCCAACGGTCTTTTGTAAGGGTAATGAGAACGATGGAAACAAAGATTTCGGTGCCGCAGTATGAGCTGCGCGGTTTCAGCCTGTGGGGCTTTCGCGATATGGCGCATTGCATGGACTTTCTGTTCGACGGCGGCCGGGTCAAACAGGGCACGCTGGTGGCGATGAACGCGGAAAAGATCCTGAAGGCGGAAGAGGACCAGGCGCTGCATGCGTTGCTGGATGAAGCGGAGTACAAGTACGCCGACGGCATCAGCATGGTGCGCTCAATCCGCCGCAAATACCCGGCGGCGGATGTGTCGCGCGTCGCGGGCGCCGATCTGTGGGAAGCCTTGATGCAGCGCGCCGGCCGCGAAGGCACGCCGGTCTTCCTGGTCGGCGGCAAGCCGGAAGTCTTGGCGGAAACCGAGCAAAAGCTGCGCAGCCAGTGGAATGTCAACCTGGTGGGCAGCCAGGACGGCTATTTCAAACCGGATCAACGAGAGGCGCTGTTCGAACGTATTCGCGCCAGCGGCGCCGCTATTGTGACGGTGGCGATGGGATCGCCGAAGCAGGAGCTCCTGATGCGCGACTGCCGCAAGGTGTATCCGCAGGCGCTGTATATGGGCGTGGGCGGCACCTACGACGTCTTTACCGGGCATGTGAAGCGTGCGCCCAAGGTGTGGCAGAACCTCGGTCTGGAATGGCTCTACCGCCTGCTCAGCCAACCCAGCCGCATCGGCCGACAGTTGAAGCTGTTGAAGTTTGTCGGCTACTACTACAGCGGCAAGATGTAACCCCTCATCCGGGGTGGAAAGTGCTGTTCCGCTCCGGACTGCTGTACCAATAATCTGCTTTTGCGCGTTTCTCCCGCATATCTATAACCCTCGGCCCTAAACGCCGCCGCATTTATTCCATAAAGTTTTAAATTGCGGTTTGCTTATAGCGGCGAAATGCGAAACGATACCGCCCGGAAATTATCCCTGGCCGCTGAAGCCTGATGCGACAGCGCTGAACGATGTTCTTCTCACGGTAACTTCGCTCCGACTACCCGTTGATGCCAACTCGAACGGCAGGGGATGATTTATTCTTTTAATAATGACAATAACGACCGGCAGCGGCCGGCAGGCAAACACAACCCGAGAAAAACTATTGAGGATTTATGGCACACAAAGAGAAACCGCAAGGGCTACACCGAGGCCTTGAGGCCCGGCACATCGAGCTTATCGCTCTCGGGGGCACCATCGGTGTCGGCCTGTTTATGGGATCGGCCAGTACGCTGAAATGGGCGGGGCCGTCGGTACTGCTGGCTTACATCATCGCCGGGCTGTTCGTATTCTTCATTATGCGTTCGATGGGGGAGATGCTGTTCCTTGAGCCGGTCGCCGGGTCGTTCGCCGTTTACGCGCACAAGTACATGAATCCCTATTTCGGCTACCTGACCGCCTGGGGCTACTGGTTTATGTGGATCGCCGTCGGCATTTCGGAGATCACCGCCATCGGGGTGTATGTGCAGTTCTGGTTCCCGGAAATACCGCAGTGGGTTCCCGCGCTGATCGCCGTGGCGATGGTGGCGCTGGCCAACCTGGCGGCGGTACGTCTGTACGGTGAGCTGGAGTTCTGGTTCGCCATGATCAAGGTCACCACCATCATCGTGATGATTCTGGTGGGGCTGGGGGTGATCTTCTTCGGTTTCGGCAACGGCGGTGAACCTATCGGTTTCGCCAATCTGACGGCGCACGGCGGCTTCTTTGCCGGCGGCTGGAAGGGCTTCCTGTTTGCGCTGTGCATCGTGGTGGCGTCCTATCAGGGGGTTGAGCTGGTGGGCATCACCGCCGGGGAAGCCAAAAACCCGCAAGTGACGTTGAAACGCGCGATCAACAATATCCTGTGGCGCATCCTGATCTTCTATGTCGGCGCGATCTTCGTCATCGTGACCATCTTCCCGTGGAACGGCATCGGCACCACCGGCAGCCCGTTCGTGCTGACCTTCGCCAAGATCGGCATCGTCGCCGCCGCCGGCATCATCAACTTCGTGGTACTGACCGCCGCGCTTTCCGGCTGCAACAGCGGCATGTACAGCGGCGGCCGCATGCTGTACGCCCTGGCCAAGAATCGCCAACTGCCGGCGGCGCTGACCAAGCTTTCCGCCAGCGGCGTGCCGGTCAACTGCATCGCCGTCACCATTGGCTGCCTGTTGGTGGGCTCCGCGCTGAACTACATCATCCCTAATCCGGAGCAGGTGTTCGTCTATGTCTACAGCGCCAGCGTGTTGCCGGGCATGGTGCCGTGGTTCGTGGTGCTGATCAGCCAGCTCTATTTCCGCCGCGCGCACAAGGAAGCGATCAAAAACCACAGTTTTAAGTCGATCATGTTCCCGTATGTGAACTATCTGACCATCGCTTTTCTGGTTTGCGTGCTGGTCGGCATGGGAATCAACCCGGATACGCGAATTTCCCTGCTGGTCGGGGCGATTTTCTTAGCGGGCGTCAGCCTGTGCTACTTCGCTTTCGGCATGCATAAGAAACATCATCCGGCTGAAAATCGGGTAGAAACACGGCAATAAACGGTGAAAAGGGGCTGCGGAGTGCGCTTTCCTGCGCAGGAGTGAGCAAAGCGTAATCAAACGCAACATTTCTGCGAAAAAGCACTAGACAGGATTGGCGTAAATCCGTAGTATCCCCTCCCGCAACGGCGCTACGCGCCCGTAGCTCAGCTGGATAGAGCGCTGCCCTCCGGAGGCAGAGGTCTCAGGTTCGAATCCTGTCGGGCGCGCCATTAAGTTTGTGCGCAGGAGCTGCGGTGGTAATATTACCGCGTGAGTAAGAAGAAGTAGTAATGGTGGCTATAGCTCAGTTGGTAGAGCCCTGGATTGTGATTCCAGTTGTCGTGGGTTCGAGTCCCATTAGCCACCCCACTTCCTGATGAAGTGAAGATTTAGCAGTATTTTGTGACAGTGCGAAGGTGGCGGAATTGGTAGACGCGCTAGC
>NZ_JVEL01000462.1:0-1707 GCF_001076875.1 Serratia sp. 506_PEND | reverse complement strand
CGAACAGGTAATGGTGCAGTTGGCTGCGGGATTGGTGGCGCACGTAGTGCGGGAAATAGTTCTCCACAAAGTACGCAAAACCGCTCTCCGGATGGTTAACGCCGTTGCGACGCGTCTGCATCGCCGCCGGCGACGGGTCAAAGCCAACGCACTCCGCTTCGATGGTGCGCTGCAGCTGCGCCGCGTACATGGCCAGCTCTTTTTCGAAGTCCTTACCGGAGAATTTTTTAGCCATATCAACCTGTAAAAAAAGTGGCTGCCGGTGTTAGCGTTCAGATGCGAATCAAGAAACAACTAACAACGGAGCCATAACCATGTTTGATAAAGTGTCGTTTATCGACGGTATGATTAAAAAAACCGCAACTGCGCTGGACACCATTAAAACCATGCTGGAGATGAAAGAGACCGTAGCGGTGAATGAAAAAGTAATTCCCTTACAAAAAGAACTACTTTCTCTGCAGCAAGATTTATTTTCCTTTCACACCAGTTACATCTCGATTCAGAATGAACTGACGGCGGCACAAACACGCATTAGAGCGCTTGAGAATGAAAAAGCCGAAGAGCGGCAACTGAGTCATGAGCTTGAACGCTATCAGCGCCACAAATTGCCATCGGGTTCCTTTGTATATCGTCTCAAGGAAACCGTGGAGGGCTACGATCCCAACATGTACTTTTGCCCAAAATGCCACCAACATCCCAGCCCAACGGTACTGCAAGTTATTCCACCAAAGAACTGGCATGCTTACCTCCAATGCCCGCAGTGCGGGACTGAATATATGAATGAGCGGATCATTGACACCCCAAATCGCCGCATTCCCAAGCGAGACGGCGGTTACTAATTTCCGATCACCATGCTGCGCCGGATAAAATCGGCGCAGCTCTCCGGCGTCGCCAGCAGCTGCATCGCCAGCCACAGCTCGCGGACAATCTCATCAGGGCGTTTGGTATCAAAGTTTTGCCGCAGCAGGTTAGCGATCGCCGTTGCTTCCGGGCGCGGCATTGTGTTGACAGTCTCTGACCCGCCCCCGATAGCATTAGGTTTTGTTTCCCCGCAAATAGACCAGTCATCAGCTTTGATATCTTCAAGCGTGATACCTGAGGCAATCAATTTTTTGCCATCAACGTCACCCTTGTAGACAAATGGAATAAATTGACCACCGCGACCAACTACATCCCCTGGTTTAACCCGCCGTAAAAGCTCAATTAAATTCATGTTCAACACCCTTTAAGTTCACGTTCAAGCCACGCCATCTGCAGCGCGACAACCGCAATATCATTGTACTTATCCAGCATCTCGGTGATGATTTGCCGGCATTCCGCCATGGCTTGCTGCTCCTCTGGGGTTGCCTCGGTAAGTAACCCCTTCATTGCCAGCAACGCCAGCTCAATCTCTTGTTTTTCATTGGTATAACTAGCCATATTTCCTTTTCACCTCATCGCCCATGGCGTCCAACATTTCCAGATAAGCCGGCAGGTGCTTCGGAAAGCGCGTGCCGATAAGGTCACCGAGCAGCTTGACCACCTCGAGCGCGATGGCCAGCTCACTGGTCTCCGGCAGCACACGCTTGCCGGCCGCGATGCACTTGCTGAACGAATCGCCGAGCCGCGCCAGCATATCGACCCGGTCTGCCGCTGAAATCGTCGCGTTACCCCGGATAGCATCCATGGTGGCCTGATACTCGGTCAGCGTGTTCAGCAGGATCACCC
>NZ_JVEL01000461.1:0-2316 GCF_001076875.1 Serratia sp. 506_PEND | reverse complement strand
GTTTTTTTATGTCCCGCTTTATCGATTTGATTGTTCTTCATTGTGCTGCCAGCCCTGACGGCAAGCAGCTTGGCAATGCGCATGAGACCGCCGCGCAGGTCATTGACCGCTGGCACGCGGAGCGTGGTTTTCATCGTGCGCACCCTTCCATTAATCCCGAACTGACCGCCATCGGCTATCACTTCGTCATTGACTGCGACGGCACAGTGCTCACCGGGCGCGGTGAGGAAGAGATTGGCGCGCACGTTCAGGGTCACAATGCCAATTCACTTGGCATCTGCATGGTAGGCACTCGCCAGTTCACCGTTGCCCAATGGCTGGCGCTGCATGATCTGGTTGCTCGTTTGCAGGATAAGTATCGCAATGCAACGCTGCATGGCCACCGTGAGTTCGCCAACAAAGAGTGTCCGGGATTTGATGTCCCTGACTGGATTGCGGTGGACTTCGCCCCCCTGCCGGGGCATGTCTTCCCGGAGAGCGTATGAGCTGGCGTGACGTGCTGCTAAAGCTGCTGGCTGACCCGAAAACCGGCGAGGTCTCCGCCTCCGAGGTGATGACGGTCGGGGCGTTCATCATCACCAGCGTCATGGTACTGCACGCAGCATTTACCCATGCCCTGGCCGAGTATGAGTTTATCGGCTACATGGCGGTCTGGGCGATGCATAGCCAGGCGACGCGCCTGGTCGCGCTGCAGCGTGATCGTATGGAGAAATCCGATGATGATGCTCGTTAGTTTGCTGCGTCGTTTCATGGGGCCGGCGTTGCTGGCCCTGCTGGGTGTTATTGCCGGGTGGTTCGTTTATCACGGCATCTATCAGTCAGGCTATAGCGCAGCGGCGGCCGAGTATCAGTTGCGATTGTCTCACCAGGCGGAAACATTCGACCTGGCCAAGGCTCAGGCAGCCGAGGCCAGCAATCAGGCGCTGAAATCCGCCGTGGCACACGAGCGCGAGGCGTTGACGCGCGCTGAGCGGTTGACGGACGAACTGGCGCATAGGCAGCGCCAGTTGGCGGTGGTGCAGCACCTTCTGAAGGGAAAAATCAATGATGCCGTTACGCATGATGGTCCCCGTTTTACTGGGCTTGGCCCTGACAGCGTGCAGCTCTATGCCCGCGCCCTCGGTTACGCCGGAGCCGGTGATCGCTCTGTGTCCGACACCGCCGCCGGGCTTGCTCTCCATCCCGCCGATGCCGGACTTTCCCCGGTAGCGTTGCTGGGGCACGCCAGCGATTACGGCGCATGGTGCCTGTCGCTGCGCAACCAGCTGGTTGCACTGGAAAAGTTTTATCAGAAGGTGCCGGCGTCATGAGTACAGAGATGGTGTTGCATGTTGCACTCTGGCTGGTTGCCTCCTTTGGCGGGTTGTGGGTCGCGCAGTTGAAATACGCCCTGCACAAGCAGGCGCAACTGATTGAAGCCATCCAGCGCGACTACCTGCGCCGGGATGATGCCAGTGACCGCATGGATACGCTGAAAGAATTGGTGATCGACGTGCGTGATCGCATGGTGCGATTGGATGAGAAACTGGACCGCAAGGCGGATAAGTAGGAATCAGGTATGAATAAGCGTAAATCCCGTCCACGCGGGCTGGTCATGGCGCAGGAACGTCGCCTCCTGGAGGAGATGAATGACAAACTGGCCCGCATGGAGAGCAAACTCGACGTCGTTAATCGCGGCGCCGTTCGTCAGGGGGCGGTGGCCGGTGGTGTCGCCGGCGGCCTGGTCAGCGCCATCGTGTCGCTGTTTGTGACCCTGGCCAAGTCCAGGCACGGGCTGTAAGGCATGGCGTACTCGCAGGAGACGCGTGACAAGCTGCGGCAGGCATATGTCTACGGCGGTTTGACGCTGGAGCTGGCAGCGGCGCAAGCCGGTGTGCCGGCGTCGACGGCGACGCGCTGGAAGCGTGAGGCGGCAGATCGGAGCGAYAACTGGGAYAAGCACCGAGCGGCCGTGCTGATGGCCGGCGGYGGGATTGAAGATATCAGCMGGGTGATCCTGCTGAACACGCTGACCGAGTATCAGGCCACCATGGATGCTATCCGGGGTAACGCGACGATTTCAGCGGCAGACCGGGTCGATATGCTGGCGCGGCTCGGCGATTCGTTCAGCAAGTGCATCGCGGCCGGCAAGCGTGTGCTGCCGGAGACCAGTGAGCTGGCCATCGCGCTCGAGGTGGTCAAGCTGCTCGGTGACCTTATCGGCACGCGCTTTCCGAAGCACCTGCCGGCTTATCTGGAAATGTTGGACGCCATGGGCGATGAGGTGAAAAGGAAATATGGCTAGTTATACCAATGAAAAACAAGAGATTGAGCTGG
>NZ_JVEL01000460.1:0-3125 GCF_001076875.1 Serratia sp. 506_PEND | reverse complement strand
CGTGAATTAGCCCCTGCCGACCAGCAGACGGTCAGGGCAGCATTAACCCTGCTGGAGCGCCAGTTACGCGAACCCGGCGCGTCATTTACGTCCAGCCATGCCGTCCGTGACTGGCTGCGTCTGCAGCTCGCTTCACTGGAGCGCGAAGAATTTACCGCACTCTTCCTCGATAACCAGCATCGCCTSATAGCCCACGAMACGCTCTTCACCGGCACCATCAACCATACGCAGGTCCATCCCCGTGAAGTGGTGAAAGCGGGGCTGAAGCATAATTGTGCCGCCGTCATTGTGGCGCACTGCCATCCGTCAGGGGTTGCCGAACCCAGCAATGCCGACCGTCAGGTCACTACGCGTATTCAGCAGGCACTGGGACTGGTTGATATTCGTCTGCTGGACCACCTGGTGGTGGGCGGCATGGAAATCGTCTCCTTTTCTGAGAGAGGCTGGCTGTAGCGCAACAGGAAAATAACCCGATGAAAATCATCAGTAAACGCCAGGCAATGACGATATACCGCCAGCATCCACAGTCCCGGTTATTTCGCTTCTGTACCGGGAAATACAAATGGTCCGGCAGCGTCTGCCACTACGCCGGTCGGGAAGTACAGGATATCAGCGGTGTGCTCGCTGTCTTCGCAGAACGCCGGCAGGACCGCAACGGTCCGTATGTCGTATTGCGCAGCGTCACGCTCAATTAACACCTGGTTAAGGAGTGCTTCAATTGTCGAATAAAACATCCACAACAACGCACGATATCGCTGAGCCCTGGTGGGGTCTGAGACGCAACAACACGCCCTGTTTTGGCGCGAGACTGGTACAGGAGGGCAACTGGCTGCATTACCTGGCTGACCGCACCAGCATCACCGGTCAGTTCAGCGAGGCGGATTTACGTCATCTCGACCTGGCGTTCCCGGTATTAATGAAGCAGATGGAACTGATGCTGGTTTCCGGTGAGCTCAATCCCCGCCATCAGCACTGTGTCACGCTGTATGCGAAAGGGCTGACCTGCGAGGCCGACAGCCTCGGTTCGCATGGGTATGTCTATATCGCGATTTACCCGACACCTGCAACAACCGCGTAAACCTTCGTACTGTTTTCCCCCGCTTTAACCTATCAACAAAGAGATCCAGCCATGCAAACCCAATCGAGATCCCCAACGCGGGAGGCTTCACCACGCCCGTCACCCGTGGAGATCTGGCTGCGCCTCCTGAGTCACCTGCTGGAGCACCACTACGGTCTGACGCTCAACGACACACCTTTCGGCAACGATGGCGTGATTCAGGAGCATATTGACGCCGGTATATCACTGTGCGATGCCGTGAATTTTATTGTGGAAAAATACGATTTGGTTCGCACCGATCGTCACGGCTTCAGTGCCGAAACACAGTCGCCGCTTCTCACCCGTATCGATATTCTCCGCGCCCGCAAAGCCACCGGGCTGATGACCCGCAACGATTACAGAACGGTAACCGATATCACCACCGGTAAATACCGCGAGGTGCAGCAATGAAGTTATCCCTGACGGTAGAAGCCGACGCCATCAACGTTCTGGCCCTGAATGCGGGCCGGGTAGCCGTCGATATTGACGGCATTGAACTGGCTGCGCTGATCGATGTGGTCTGTGACAACGGTTATTCGCTTCGCGTTGCTGACTCCCCCGGGAAGCTGGTTGTTGAAGATCCGCTTCCGCCCGTTGCCCGGCTGAATGGCATTCAGTGCAGTACCGCCCATATCTCCGAAGCTGATAACAGCCTGCTGTATACCCTTTCGCACCAGCATGAAGATCATGGTGACAGTGAATGGATTAGCTATACCGGATCCGGTTATCTGATTTATCTGGATGCCTGGCAGTACCCGGTACTCCAGCTTAAGAAGCGGGGATTATCGAAGGCCTGTCGTCGGCTAATCGTGACGCTGGTACATCGCTATGCCATCAGAATTATCCATCTGGATGCTCTGGGTGAATTGCTGCCCGGCTTCGCTACCTTTGACTGGTAACCCAACCTCAATCTCCACAAGGTTTTCACCTGCCGGAATTAACCACCGAAGCGGCACTCAACATTCTGATTGGCTGGCTGCAGGACAACATCGATTGTGGCAGCGAGATGATTTTTGACAACGACGAGGACAACACCGATTCAGCAGTGCTGTTGCCCTGGATTGAACGTGCGCGTCAGGACGTTCGCGATTTCCGCCATCTGCAGCTTCTGCAAAAGGCCGGAACAGATTAACCCCTGTCCGAACTCATTACACACGCATAAGCGCCAGCCCTCACCGGCTGGTGCTTTGCTTTATATAAAGGAAATAAAAATGATGTCAGACCTTACTCTCACCGAACCCGAAGTATTAACCGGCCACGCAGACGTGATTTGCTCCACCAGCATTGAGCGTATTGTCACGGGACGTAATGCCGCGCTGGCACAAATTGAAACGTTGATACAGCAACTTGATGATATTTCTGCATTAACCGACAGTATTGGCGGGGGCAAAGCGAATGAATGGGGAGTGCGGCAATACCGTTATGACTGCTGGCTGATGGAGAGCTCCGAAACCGCGATGAAGGCGATCACCCGCAATATTGATCGCAGTATCTGGAAAGATCTGATGAAGAAATCGGGGATGCTGAGCCTGATGGATGCTCAGGCCCGTGACGAGTGGTACAAAAACCTTGAAGGGGAGGATATTCCTGCCGTCAGTGAAGCCAATATTCTGAGCACCTTTGAGCAACTGCATCTGAACAAGGGGGAGGTGTTTGAGCGCGGAGTGATAAATGTGTTCAAAGGGCTGAGCTGGAATTATAAGACCAATAGCCCCTGCAAATTTGGCGCAAAAATCATTGTGACGGGACTGGTCAAATATGACCGCTGGGGATTTGGGCTTAACTGGGGCTGGCAGCGTGACCGCCTGGCTGACCTTGAGCGTATGCTGATGCTTCTGGATGGTAAGCCGGTTCCCGACAACCGCGCTGACGTTACCCGTCGTCTCGGCGACCATATCCATGAGAACAGGCACAGCACCCGCTATGAGGATGAGATGTTTGCGATAAAATACTTTCAGAAAGGAACGGCGCATATCAGCTTCAAACGACCAGAGTTGGTCGATAAGCTGAATGACATTATCGCCCGGCA
>NZ_JVEL01000459.1:0-951 GCF_001076875.1 Serratia sp. 506_PEND | reverse complement strand
TGCCACTACTACGGTCGAAAAGTCCAGGATATCAACGGTGTGCTCGGGGTCTTCGCTGAACGCCGTCAGGACCGCAACGGCCCTTATGTGATCCTGCGCAGCGTTACCCTGAATTAACTTACGTTTAAGGAACTTAAATGCAGAAAGAAAACCACACTACACACCACGCTATCTCTGAGCCATGGTGGGGACTGCGGCGCGATGTCACACCGTGTTTTGGCGCTCGCCTGGTGCAGGAGGGCAACCGGCTGCATTACCTGGCCGATCGCGCCAGTATCACCGGCACCTTCAGCGACGCAGAACGGCTTCATATTGACCAGGCCTTTCCGGTACTGCTGAAGCAACTGGAGCTCATGTTGCTTTCCGGTGAACTCAATCCCCGGCGTCAGCACTCCATCATCCTGTATGCGAAAGGGCTGACCTGCGAAGCGGACTGCCTGGCAAGCTGCGGTTACCTATACCTCGCAATTTACCCAACAACTGCAACAGCCGAATAACCCCAACGTCGTAAAAACCCATCCACAAAGAGATCACACCATGAAAACACAATCAGCTTCCCAGGCGGTGGCGGCTTCGTCACGCCCGTCCCCTGTTGAAATCTGGCAGACGCTACTGACGTACCTGCTGGACCAGCACTACGGCATGACGCAGAACGACACGCCGTTTGGCAATGACGGTGTGATCCAGGAACACATTGACGCCGGTATTTCACTGTGTGACGCGGTGAATTTTATCGTGGAGAAATATGACCTGGTGCGTACTGACCGTCGTGGCTTCAGCGCAGAAACACAATCGCCACTTATCAGCAGTATCGATATACTTCGCGCCCATCGTGCCACCGGGCTGATGAAACGTAGCGGTTACAGAGCCATCACCGATATCACTACCGGGCAATATTCACTGGAGTCCGGGCAATGAAAGTTAGCCTGAACATTGAAGCTGACGCCATCA
>NZ_JVEL01000458.1:0-1788 GCF_001076875.1 Serratia sp. 506_PEND | reverse complement strand
TGGAAATCGTCTCCTTTTCTGAGAGAGGCTGGCTTTGAAAATCATCAGTAAACGACAGGCGATGGCAATTTACCGTCAGCATCCTGGTTCCCGGTTGTTTCGCTTTTGTACCGGAAAATACACATGGAGCGGCAGCGTCTGCCACTACTACGGTCGAAAAGTCCAGGATATCAGCGGTGTGCTCGCGGTCTTCGCTGAGCGCCGTCAGGACCGCAACGGCCCGTATGTCGTATTACGCAGCGTCACGCTGAACTGAGTAAGGAAAATACCGATGAGCAGAATTATCTCCACCACCATTTATACGCTGGATGAACTTTCAGGATCGGCCAGAGAACAAGCCCGCGCCTGGTATCGTGAGCATGCACTGAACGATGACTGGTATCAGAACGTGTTTGACGAGTTCTGCGGCACCTGCAATATCCTGGGCCTCGAAATTAATATGTACAGGGTACCTCTCCTGTCTGGCGGCAGTCGTCAGCACCGCTGTATCTGGTTCAGCGGCTTTTGCCATCAGGGGGAGGGGGCCTGCTTTGAAGGAGATTATGCTTACCAGCCGCAGGCCGTCTACCGGATCCGGGAACACTCCCCTGAAGACGCAGACCTTCACCGGATTGCCGATTTACTGCAAGCCATTCAGTTGCACAACAGCGGTCAGCTTCATGCCACGATCCGCCATCACGGCCAGCATATCCATGAAAACTGTATGGCAGTCACGGTCGAACACCACAGCCCTTCCGGGCAGGACATGACCACAGACAGTGAAGCAGCGGTAACCGAAGCCATGCGGTTGCTGGCCCGCTGGTTATACGACTGGCTGGAAAGCGAATACGGCTGGCAGACCTCTCCCGCCATTGTTGACGACGACATCATCGACGCTAAATACACCTTCACCGCATCCGGTCAGTGCTTCGGCTGAACGGCATCACCTTTAACCTTTCCTGTATGACTTTTTAGCGAGGCTTAATAATGACCGATACACTCACGCCCCGTGTTCCCACGGACGCACCGCGCTGGGGTCTGCCGCGCGATACCACACCCTGTTTTGGCGCACGCCTGGTGCAGGAGGGCAACCGACTGCATTACCTGAATGACCGCGCCAGCATCACCGGAACCTTCAGCGAGGCGGATTTACGCCATATTGACCAGGCGTTTCCTCTATTGCTTAAGCAGCTTGAACTGAAACTGATCAGCGGTGAACTTACCCCACACCGCCAGCATTGTGTCACGCTACACGCGAAAGGGCTGACCTGTGAAGCGGACAGTCTCGGCTCCTGTGGTTATGTCTATATCGCGATTTACCCGACATCTGCACCTACCGCATAAACCCCACAACACTTAACCAACGCTCAAAGAGAACCAGTAATGAGAATTTTACCTGTATCCGCAAAACGGGCGGCTGAGATTTGCCCGTCACCTGGTGTGTCAGCAGTGGCTGTGTGGCTGACCCTACTGACGTACCTGCTGGACCAACACTACGGTCTAACGCTGAACGACACGCCGTTTGGCAATGACGGCGTGATCCAGGAACACATTGACGCCGGTATTTCACTGTGTGACGCGGTGAATTTTATCGTGGAGAAATATGACCTGGTGCGTACTGACCGTCGTGGCTTCAGCGCAGAAACACAATCGCCACTTATCAGCAGTATCGATATACTTCGCGCCCATCGTGCCACCGGGCTGATGAAACGTAGCGGTTACAGAGCCATCACCGATATCACTACCGGGCAATATTCACTGGAGTCCGGGCAATGAAAGTTAGCCTGAACATTGAAGCTGACGCCATCA